>NZ_VFWS01000001.1:0-209255 GCF_006443065.1 Mesorhizobium sp. B1-1-5
ATGATCTGCAGCCGGTCGCGAGTCCACGAGAAGGTGGCGTAGTCCATGATCGAGACGAAGAAGGCGAGCAGCGGCACGGCAAGCGCCAGCCGCGCCAGGCGGCCCTTGCGGCTGAGGATGGGCACCCGCCGGCGCCAGGTCCGCCAGCCGTAGACGAGCAGCGTCAGACCGCCGACGATGCCGACCGCCAGCATGACGGCCGTCCACGGGCGCTCGCGCACCAGGAGCGGCATCAGCGCCACGATCTGGCGGGCGAACAGGAAATCCGTGGGATAGAGCGGGTCGCCGAGATAGCGCGATTTCTGGTGGCCGACAAAGGCCAGCGCCAGCGTCAGCGGCGCCACGATCATCAGGCTCTGGTGGCTGCGGCCGAGTATGGCGTCCAGTCCGAGCAGCACCAGGGCGAAGACGATGATGGTGGTCCAGCCGGGCTTGAAGGGCTGCATGAAGAAATCGACTGTGCCGAAGAAATCGCCGCGTACGATCAGCTCGATCGCGAAGACGAGCAGGGCCGAGGCAAGAAGCGTCGACAGGCCGTAGCGTACGGTCGGCCAGGCTCGTCCCGGCAGATAGCCGGTGGACGGATCGTCTTCCAAAAATTGCGGCGCGGGTTTGGCCGCGCCTTTCCTGATCCTTGCCACTTTGCTTCCCCGGCCCTTGTCGCGCGTCTTCCACTCGCGTCACGCCACTGTCATCGAAATGTCACGCAAAGCTAGCGCCTGTGGCGGAAATAAGAAGAGCCAGCAAACTAAACGTGAGCGGTTTTCATCAGGTGTGATCGCCAAAAAGGTCTTTTGGAACAGGCAGTCAGCCGGTTCTTGCGGCTGAAATGCGGGCCGAAGAGACGCCTGCGGGCTTGACTTGGCTGTCCGCCTTGCGCCAGAGGCAGACAAAACCAGCCTCTGGAGAGACCTCAAATGGCCGTCGCATTCACCTTTCCGGGACAGGGCAGCCAGGCCGTCGGCATGGGCAAGGACCTTGCCGATGCATTCCCCGAAGCGCGCCGCGTCTTCGAGGAAGTGGACGCAGCGCTCGGCGAAAAACTGTCGAAACTCATCTGGGAAGGACCGGAAGAGACGCTGACGCTGACCGCCAACGCCCAGCCGGCGCTGATGGCGGTGTCGCTGGCGGCGATGCGCGCGCTCGAAGCGCGCGGCTTCTCTTTGAAGGACAAGGTGGCTTATGTCGCCGGCCATTCGCTTGGTGAATATTCCGCGCTTGCCGCGGCCGGCTTTGTTTCGGTCGGCGACGCGGCGCGGCTGCTTCGGACCCGCGGCAACGCCATGCAGGCGGCGGTGCCGACCGGCGAGGGCGCCATGGCCGCGATCATCGGGCTGGAACAGGCCGACGTCGAGGCCGCTTGCGCCGAGGCAGCTCGCGAGGTCGGCAACGGTTCCGTATGCCAGGTCGCCAACGACAATGGCGGTGGCCAGCTGGTGATCTCCGGCGCCAGGCCGGCGGTCGAGCTGGCGGCGAAGCTGTGCACCGAAAAAGGCGCCAAGCGGGCGCTGATGCTGCAGGTTTCCGCCCCCTTTCATTCGGCGCTGATGACGCCGGCCGCCGACATCATGCGCGAGGCGCTGGCCGGTGTCGCGAAATCCGCGCTGGTGGTTCCGATCGTCTCGAACGTCACCGTAACCCCGACCAGTGACCCCGATGAGATCGCCCGCCGCCTGGTCGAGCAGGTGGTCGCCCGCGTGCGCTGGCGAGAGACAGTGGAATGGTTTGGCGCCCACGGCGTCGCGAGCCTCTATGAAGTCGGCGCAGGCAAAGTGCTGTCGGGCCTGGCGCGCCGCATCAACCGCGACATCGCCACCGGCGCCGTCGGCACAGCGGCGGAGGTCGAGGCGACGCTGGCGGCATTGGGGTGAGGCCCCTTTTTCGTCATTCTAGGGCGGAGCAAGGAGCGAAGCGACGCAGCGCAGACCCTAGAATCCATGCCGTGACTTGGAAGTGCCGCCGCGATGCAGAATTCTGCTCCGTTGCATCCTTCGGCCAATGTCACGGCATGGATCCTCGGGTCTACGCGTCCGCTTCGCTCCCGCTCCGCCCGTGGATGACGAAGGGAACAACGCCCGAGTTAATCTCCGAAGTTTATGGTTGTCATTGAATGCAGGCATCCAACATATGAAATCCAACACTTCTAGCGTGACTTGGACGATTTAACGTATACGGAACGCGCATCGCCTGTGGCGCATTCGCAAAAATGAGGTTGGAAAATGTTCGAACTGACCGGCCGCAAGGCGCTCGTCACCGGCGCAACTGGGGGCATCGGCGAGGCGATCGCCAGGGTGCTGCACAGCCAGGGCGCGATCGTCGGCCTGCACGGCACCCGTGTGGAGAAGCTGGAAGCCTTGGCGGGCGAATTGGGCGACCGCGTAAAACTGTTTCCGGCGGACCTGACGAACCGCGACGCGGTCAAGGCGCTCGGCCAGAAAGCGGAGGCCGATCTCGAGGGCGTCGACATCCTGGTCAACAATGCCGGCATCACCAAGGACGGCCTGTTCGTGCGCATGTCGGACGCCGACTGGGATTCGGTGATCGAGGTCAACCTCACCGCCGTGTTCCGGCTGACCCGCGAACTGACCCATCCGATGATGCGCCGCCGCCATGGCCGCATCATCAACATCACCTCGGTGGTCGGCGTCACCGGCAATCCCGGCCAGACCAATTACTGCGCCTCCAAAGCAGGCATGATCGGCTTTTCCAAGTCGCTGGCGCAGGAGATCGCCACCCGCAACATCACCGTCAACTGCGTCGCGCCGGGCTTCATCGAATCGGCCATGACCGACAAGCTCAACGACAAGCAGAAAGAGACGATCATGGCCGCGATCCCGACCCGGCGCATGGGCACCAGCGTTGAAGTGGCATCCGCCGTCGCTTATCTCGCCTCAAACGAGGCGGCCTATGTCACCGGCCAGACCATTCACGTCAACGGCGGCATGGCAATGATCTGAGGCTGGGCGGGCGCCTGTGAAAACAGCCATTTCGGCTTGGACGCCCGTCATTTTTCGTGTAATGCGGCCCGCAACCCGGCGGTTCGGGCAAAAACCGGTCCTGTGGCGTTGCGTTGCCCGCAAGACCATATTTCAGCTTGATTAGCGGCATTCCGCCCGCTAACGAAGATAGACAACCTAAGACGAGGATTGCCCCAAATGAGTGACACCGCAGAGCGCGTCAAGAAGATCGTCATCGAGCATCTCGGCGTCGACGCCGACAAGGTGACGGAGCAGGCGAGCTTCATCGACGATCTGGGCGCGGACAGCCTCGACACGGTTGAGCTCGTCATGGCGTTCGAAGAAGAGTTCGGCGTCGAGATTCCGGACGATGCGGCCGAGACCATCCTCACCGTCGGCGACGCCGTCAAGTATATCGACAAGGCCTCGGCCTGAGTTCTTTCGCGGGCATCACCGGGGAGGACCTGCGATGAGGCGTGTCGTCGTCACGGGCCTTGGCCTGCTTTCGCCGTTCGGCATGGGCGTCGAGCATAGCTGGCGGGAATTGCTCTCCGGCCGCAGCGCCTGCCGGCGCGTCACCGAATTCGAGGTGGACGATCTTGCCTGCAAGATCGCCCACATCATTCCGCGCGGCGACGGCTCGAACGGCACCTTCAATCCGGAGGCAGTGCTCGAGCCGAAGGAACTGCGCAAGATCGGCGAGTTCATCCTCTACGGCATCGCGGCAGCCGACGAGGCGCTGGCCGATTCCGGCTGGAAGCCGCAGACACATGAGGACCAGTGCGCCACCGGCGTTCTGATCGGCTCCGGCATCGGCGGCATCGACGGCATTGCCGAGAACGCGATGATCCTGAAGGAAAGCGGCCCGCGCCGCATCAGCCCCTTCTTCATCCCCGGACAGATCATCAATCTGGTCTCGGGCCAGGTTTCCATCCGCCACGGCCTGAAAGGCCCGAACCATGCGGTGGTCACTGCCTGCTCGACCGGTGCGCACGCCATTGGCGACGCCGCCCGGCTGATCATGTGGGGCGATGCCGATGTGATGCTGGCCGGAGGCGCCGAGGCGCCGGTCACGCGGCTGTCGATTGCCGGCTTCGCCGCCTGCCGCGCGCTCTCCACCGAGCGCAACGACAGCCCCGAAACAGCTTCGCGTCCCTATGATCGCGACCGCGACGGCTTCGTCATGGGCGAGGGCGCGGGCGTCGTCGTCCTGGAAGAGCTGGAGCACGCCAAGGCGCGCGGTGCCAAGATTTATGCCGAGGTCACCGGCTATGGCCTGACCGGCGATGCCCACCATATCACCGCGCCGGCCGAAGATGGCGATGGCGCCTTCCGCTGCATGACGGCGGCGCTGAACCGGGCGAAACTCTCGCCGGCCGACGTCGACTACATCAACGCGCACGGCACCTCGACCATGGCCGACACGATCGAGCTCGGCGCGGTCGAGCGGCTGGTCGGCAATGCCGCCTCGAAGATCTCGATGTCGTCGACCAAGTCGTCGATCGGCCATCTGCTGGGCGCCGCGGGTGCCGCGGAAGCGATCTTCTCGATCCTCGCCATCCGCGACAACGTCGCGCCGGCAACCATCAATCTCGACAATCCGGAACGCGAGACCGCGATCGATCTCGTGCCGAACAAGCCGCGCCAGCGCCAGATCGATGTCGCGCTATCGAATTCCTTCGGCTTCGGCGGCACCAACGCCTCGCTCGTATTCCAGCGCTACAATGGCTGAAAGGCCAACCCGGGCAATCCCGGGAAAGGTGCTCAGCGCCTTTCCGCCCGGGATTGCTCGGAAACCCACAACCAGCCGGCAGGCCCGCCACCTGCCGTCATTTTTGCCAAATTCTCCCCTAGTTTGTAGTTAGGGGATTCGTTGCAAGATCAGACGGTAGGGCGCGCCATGAGCACAAATCCTGGGAGCACAAATCCGGGCGGCGACGGGGATTTCGCACGGCAGGGCACAAAGGTGCCGATCATGCCGAAGACCGCGGCCGAGGCGTTGCGCCCGGAAGCTGGCACGCCGCCGCCGTCGAAGCGCTCGCGCGCCTCGCGCAGCCAGTTCGTCGTGTTCCTGAATTTCTTCCTCTCCATGGTTATCCTTGCGGTGCTCGCCTCGGGTGCCGCGCTCTATTTCGGCATGCAGGCTTTCGTCGAGCCCGGCCCGTCCGCCAATGGCGACACCTTCATGATCAAGCCGAACACCGGCGTGCAGGAAATTGCCGACCAGCTGGAACGCCGCAGCCTGATCAGCGATGCCCGCATCTTCCGGCTCGGCGTGCGCGCCACGGGCAATGAATCGGCGCTCAAGGCTGGCGAATATGCCATCAAGCCGCGCGCCTCGATGCGCGACATCATGGAGCTCTTCAAGAGCGGCAAGTCGGTGATGTACTCGCTTACCATTCCCGAAGGGCTGACGGTCGAGCAGGCGCTGCAGCGCGTCGCCGATCAGGAGGCGCTCACCGGCGACATGCCGCCGACCTTGCCGCCGGAAGGCACCATCGCCACCGACACACTGCGCTTCACCCGCGGCGCCACCAGGCAGCAAATGGTCGACAAGCTGGTCGCCGACCAGAAGAAGCTGGTCGAGGATGTCTGGTCGCATCGCGCGGCCGACCTGCCGATCGCCAACGTCGACGACTTCGTCACGCTCGCCTCGATCGTCGAGAAGGAAACGGGCAGGAGCGACGAGCGCTCGCGCGTCGCCGCGGTGTTCCTCAACCGCCTGGCCAAGGGCATGCGGCTGCAGTCCGACCCGACCATCATCTACGGCCTGTTCGGCGGCAAGGGAAAGCCGGCGGACCGGCCGATCTACCAGTCCGACCTCGACAAGCAGACGCCCTACAACACCTACATGATCAAGGGCCTGCCGCCGACGCCGATCGCCAATCCGGGCCGCGCGGCGCTTGAAGCGGTCGCCAATCCGTCCAAGACCGACGACCTCTATTTCGTCGCCGACGGCAATGGCGGCCATGTCTTTGCAGCGACGCTGGAAGAGCACAACCAGAACGTCGCCCGTTACCGAGCGCTGCAGAAGAAGCAGGCTGATGCCGCCGCCAAGGCCTCCGGCCAGACGACGGCGCCGGCAGCCCCCGACGGCAACGCCGACAGCAGCGACGCCGGGGCCAATGGCGAGAATGGCGACGCCGGCGGCGACGCGCAATAGGCGCCATGCATGTCGCCCAAAAGTGCGCAGCGGTTTTGGGAAAACGACATGCAACGAAACTCAATGCATGTCGCCCAAAAGTGCGCAGCGGTTCTGGGGAAACGACATGTACCACACGGAAGCACGCGTCCTTTGACGCGAGGCCATATTCATGTTTTGAGGGGGCGCCGGCCGATCGTCCGGCGATTTTGGGCGCGCAGCGCTGGGCAACGCAGCCTTGGCTGCGACAGGGGGACGACAGGGCAATGAGCCTGCAAAGCATGACCGGTTTTGCGCGGTGCGCCGCTGAAAGCGAGGGCACCTCGATCGCCTGGGAGGTGAAATCGGTGAACGGCAAGAGCGCCGAGGTGAGGCTGAGATTGCCGCAGGGTTTCGACCGGCTGGAGACCGCCGTCCGGCAGACCGTTCAGAAGCGTTTCGCGCGCGGCAATTTCCAGGCGACGTTGACCGTCGGCCGCGCCGCCGCACGGCAAATCCAGCCGGTGGTCAACGAGGCGTTCCTCAGGGACCTGGCAGGGCTGGCCAAGCGTTTGCAGGAGCAGTTCGGCACCGAGCCCGCCACCGCCGACGGCCTGCTTTCCCTGCGCGGTGTGCTGGACATTCCCGAAGCCGTGGAGACGGAGGAGGAGCGGGCCGCTCTCGACGCCACGATCCTGTCTGCGCTGGAGATGGCGCTCGCCGGGCTGGAGCAGGCGCGCCGCAGCGAGGGCGCGGCGCTGGGCGCGCTTCTTGCCGGCCATGTCGATGTCATCGAGGCGCTGACGCTGAAGGCCGAAGCCGATCCCTCGCGCGAGCCCGCGGCAATCCGCGAGCGTATCGCCGAGCAGGTGCGCCTGTTGACGGATGCTTCGGCCAATCTCGACGCCGTCCGGTTGCACCAGGAAGCGGCCTTCCTCGCCACCAAGGCCGACATCCGCGAGGAGATCGACCGGCTGAAGACGCACGTCGCTTCGGCGCGCGTGCTGCTCAAAAGCGGCGCCGCCGTTGGCCGCAAGCTCGATTTTCTGGCGCAGGAATTCAATCGCGAATCAAATACCTTATGCTCCAAGTCGAATGCCGCCGCGGTTACCGCGATCGGGCTGGAGCTCAAGGCGGTGGTCGACCAGTTTCGCGAGCAGGTCCAGAATCTGGAGTGACGGGATGGTTGCCAAGGAGCCGACGGCCGCCAGGGATCTGGGGTCCCGCATCCGCCGCCGCGGATTGATGCTGGTGCTGTCGTCGCCGTCGGGCGCCGGCAAGTCGACGATCGCGCGCAATCTTCTCGAAAGCGATGGAAGTCTCGAGCTTTCGGTCTCCGTCACGACAAGGCCGCGCCGCGGCTCGGAGATCGAAGGTGTCCACTATCACTTCCGCACCGTGCGCGAGTTCGAGCGGCTGCGCGATTCCGATGCGCTGCTCGAATGGGCCGAAGTGCACGGCAATTGCTATGCGACGCCGCGCGAACCGGCGGAAATCGCGCTGGCCGAAGGCCGCGACATGCTGTTCGATATCGACTGGCAGGGCGCCCAGCAGCTCAAGGAGAAGATGCGGGCAGACATCGTCTCGATCTTCATCCTGCCGCCGTCGATGAAGGAATTGAAGGCGCGCCTGAAGCGCCGCGCCGAGGACCAGGAATCGGTCATCGAGACCAGGTTGAAGAACGCCCGCCTCGAGATCGAGCATTGGAAGGAATACGACTTCGTCATCGTCAACGACGATCTCGACCGCGCCTTCGCCGAGGTCCGCGCCATCGTCACGGCCGAGCGGCTTCGCCGCGACCGACGGCCGGGCCTGTTCGACTTCATTTCGGGGCTGTTGGACGAGAAGACGGGGTAGGTCTGCCCTTATTTAGGCATAGCGATATCTAAGATGAGGCTCGCCAGCGGCGCTTCGTCCCCGGCAAAGCTCTCGATCATTGCGTCCAGAACACGTTCACGCTCGAGCACATCGGCATTGAACCAGAATCCCGCGTTCTCCATCAACATCGCCAGGAAAGTGAGCTGCGTGCGGCCGTTGCCTTCTCGGAAAGGGTGCACTGCGTTGATTTCGGCCAAAACATGCGCCGCCCGAACCGCGAACTCTTCGATCGGTGAACCGCGAAGATAATCGGCGTCGGCCAGTTCCCCGAAGATTCTCTGCATTTCCGGGTCGATATATTCAGGATAGCAGAACCAATTGCCGCCTTTGCCAATGCGAATGGTTCGAATTCTGCCTGCCCATTCATAGACATCCTGAAACAGGTGACGATGAATGGCTTTGTAATGTGCGTAATCCAGATGGCCGGCAGGTATCTGCTCGTCTGCCCTGGTCAGGAAAAGCGCCAACTCGAACTCGTCGAGTTCAGCTTGATCAATAATGCTCAGCTTGTTGCGAAGAACGGTGGTGCCTGGATAGCACAGCGGATCGTCTCCAGCGGCGTAAACCACCTGCTGATCCTATTTTTTGCTGGACGCCTGTTTCCTGATCAACGCTCTACGTTCATCCCCCGTGAGGCCGCGCGCACGGCTTTCCGATAGAATCGTCGCCATGCGTCGCGACAATCTGAGACCCTCGACGGCGCTGATCTTTTCGCCCCTGTCACTGGTCAGGACGAACTGATCATTTCGGTCGGAACGAACGATGGGATGGTCCTTCTTCATAACGGTGACACTACCATGTCCCGTGATTTCTCGGCAATCGCGAAGCGGCGTTCCGGCAGGGAGGCGCCAGCGGGGCTACAGCATATTCGTCAGCCTGACAAACTCTTCCACACTGAGCGTCTCCGCCCGCCGCGTCGGGTCGATGCCGGCCCGTAGCAGCAGCGCCTCGCCGCCAAGGCTCTTCACGCTTTGCCTTAGCATCTTGCGGCGCTGGCCGAAGGCGGCCTCGGTGACCCGGCCCAATTTTCTGGCATCCACCGGCAGCGGAGATAAGCGCGGCACCAGATGCACCACCGATGAAGTGACCTTCGGCGGCGGCGTGAATGCCTGCGGCGGCACGTCGAAGGCGATCTTCGCCTCGGTGCGCCAGCCGGCCAGGACGCCGAGCCGGCCATAGCCGTCGCTGTCCGGGACCGCCGTGATGCGCTCCGCCACCTCGCGCTGGAACATCAGCGTCATCGATTGGTAGAAGGGCGGCCAATCGGCCACCGTCAACCAGCGGATCAGAAGCTCGGTGCCGATATTGTAGGGCAGGTTGGCAACGATCTTCACCGGCCCGCCATTCGCCGCGCCGGCAAGCGCGGCAAAATCCGTCTTCAACGCATCGCCGGGAATGACCTCCAGGCGACCGGGATAATGGCTGGAGACCTCGGCCAGCGCTTCGAGGCAGCGCTCGTCGCGCTCGATGGCGATCACGCGCCGCGCGCCGTTGAAGAGAAGCGCCCGCGTCAGTCCGCCCGGACCCGGGCCGACCTCGATCACCGTCGCCTCGCCGAGATCGCCGGCGGCGCGCGCGATCTTGCCTGTCAGGTTGAGGTCGAGCAGAAAATTCTGCCCGAGCGCCTTCTTGGCCTGCAGGCCATGCCGCTCGATCACCTCGCGCAACGGCGGCAACCCGTCGATTGTGGTGCGCCCGCTCAATGGATCCTCACGCGGCGGTGGCCTGCCGTCCGCTGTCGGCCAGCCGGCGCGCCAGCCTTAGCGCGGCGATCAGGCTGTCGGCGCGCGCAATACCCTTGCCGGCAATGTTGAAAGCGGTGCCGTGATCGGGCGAGGTTCGGATGAACGGCAGGCCCAGCGTCACGTTCACCGCCTCGTCGAAGGCTAAGGTCTTGGCCGGGATCAGCGCCTGGTCGTGATACATGCAGAGCGCCGCGTCATAGGAAGCGCGCGCGCGCGGATGAAACATCGTGTCGGCCGGCAGCGGTCCGATTGCGTCGATCCCCTCCGCTTTGAGCATCTCGACGGCCGGGGTCACGATCGCAGCATCCTCCAGGCCCATGGCGCCGCCTTCGCCGGCATGCGGGTTGAGCCCGGCGATCGCAAGCTTCGGCCGCGCAATGCCGAAGCGGGTCTCGAGATCGGCGGCGGTGATGCGCGCGGTCGCGACGATCAGCTCCGTCGTGAGCAGCTTCGGCACTTCGGCCAAAGCGATGTGGATCGTCACCGGAACGGTGCGCAGATCCGGTCCTGCCAGCAACATCACCGGCGTCACATCCCTGCCGGTGTGGCGCGAAGCCAGATGCGCCAGATATTCGGTGTGGCCGGGAAAGCCAAATCCGGCATCATAAAGCGGCTTCTTGGCGATCGGGCAGGTGACGATCGCCGCTGCGTGGCCGGCGAGACAGTCGGCGACGGCGCGGTCGATGGCTTCGATGGTGCCGGCGGCGTTGGCCGGGTTCGGCTCTCCCGGGCTGTCGAAATGACGCGCATCGAGCGGAACGACAGGCAGAGCCCGGGCAAAGTGGTGCGCCGCCTGTCCGGGCAAGGTCTCGACGACCGTCACATTCGCGCCGACCAGGCGGGCGCGGGCTTCGATCAAAGCGGGGTCGGCAAGCAGGTAGAAGGGCGGCACACCGGCGCTGTCGCCAGCTTGCCAGGCGGCGATGGCGATCTCGGGCCCGATGCCCGAGGGATCGCCGACACTGAGCGCCAGCGGCGCGTGGGTCTTCTGCGTGCTCATGCGGTCGGCTGGCTGCTGCGGTATCGCACGCTTGTCGCTCAGAGCATGATGCCGAAAAGTGTGGAGCGGTTTTCGGGCGACATCATGCTTCGTTTCTTCGGTTTAGAGACGGATTCGGATTTCGGATCGGACCGACGTGAAATCATCCGGCTCTAGAGCATGATGCCGAAAAGTGTGGAGCGGTTTTCGGACGACATCATGCTCTATCTCTTGGATTTAGAGCCGGATTCAGATTTCGGGTCGGACTCGACCTGAAATCATCCGGCTCTAGCGCTCGACGATCTTGGCCTTCTGGCGCAGCTCGGCGACATATTTCTTGCTGAGCTCGTCGGCGTCCTTGTCGTTGCTGCCTTCGGCCTGGAACACCATCTGCGCGGCCTTATCGTCGGAAACCTCGCGCGAGGAGCAGATGCCGATGAACTCGACGCCGCGCTCGGTCTCGCGGGTTGGCGTCGCGGCGCCGACCTTGGTCGCCTTGATCTGCTCGGCCCAGTCGGACGGCAATTGCGGCGCCAGCACGCGGCCGAGGTCGCGCACGGTGACGTCGATCAGGCCCTTGGCGAATTCCCGCGTGGTGCTGCAGCCGCTGAAGCGGGCGCGCATGGCGTCGGCCTCGCGCTTGCGCTTGGCGAGCGTGCCGGCGCGCTCCGATGCCGGCACCACGAAGATCACCTGCTGCAGCATGTATTCCGTCGCGGTCGGCTTGGCGCCGCCCTTGTCGAGCATGCGCCGCACGGCGTCCTGCTCGGTCACCGAGCCGCCTTCGCCGGAGCGGTAGCGCGCGCTGAGCGCTTGGTTCCAGGCCATCTGGGCACGGATGAATTCCTTGAAGTGTTCCTTGGTGACGCCCGACTGCGTCATGATCGCGTCGAGTTTCGCCAGCGGCATCTTGTTGCCCGAGGCGAAGCGCTGGTAGGCGGCTTCGACCTGCTGATCGCTGATGCGGATGCCCAGCCGCTTGGCCTCGGCCAGGCGCAGCGTCTGGTCGATCATCTCCTGCGCGGCATCGCCCTTCTTGTGCTGCAACTTGAAGAAGGCGGCGCGGTGCGCGATGTCGCCGGTGGTGATCGCGATGTTGTTGACGACATACTTGATCTCAGCGGCGAAAGCAGGCCGCACGACAGCCGTGACCGAAATCGAGGCCGCCACCAGAAGCGCGAATCCCGCTGAAAACAGGTATTTCCTCATCTTACCTTCCTAATTTTCCCCATCCCGATTTTCCGCCATCGCGGCGCCGCGCGTCCTCCGAACGCCTGCGCGATGCAGTCGACCCCATGCCCATCTTATGCGGCGAAACGATGTCGCCGGCGCATGGCCCCGGGAAACGCGGCCCATTCTCGAAGGAACACGCTCCAAATCAAGACCAAAGCCCATCAGCGCCCCAGCCGGCGCACGGCTCGGAGACCGCGCGCCCGCCGCTTGATCACTGGATGGTATCGACCGCGCTTGTTGACGAACCGAAATCGCCGAGCGTGCGGAACGACAGGTTGAAACCGATGTTCTGCGACACTTCCTTGGTGACGGTGTCACGCGTCTGCGAATACGTCATGATGTAAGTGAAGCAGGTATCGTTGTAGGCGAAGCCGACGCCGTCCTTGACCAGCACATTTGTCTCGATGTCGTAAGTGCCGGTGCCGAACAGCCGCCAGTTCTGCGCCAGATGGGTCGAAGCGCCGAGCGTGAGCTCGTGCCGGTCGGTGGTGAACCCATAGAGCGGCTGCGCCTCGATGAAGGCATATTTGGCGCTGAGCGATATCGGCAGGCTGGAATAGGCAGCCTTCACTTCGGCGCGCCTGACCTCGAATGTCTGCTCGTCGAAACGCCCGCTCAGCGAGCCGGAGAAACCGCTCGGGCTGTTGAGGCCGACAAGACCGACATAATCCGAGGTCTGCTTGTCCAGGCCGGACTCGGCCCCGACATTGACGAGGTCGGGCGCGGCAAAGGAGTTTTCGCCCGCGAGCTGGTACGACTGGCCGAAAATTGCATTCGTGGCCCAGCCATTGTCATAGGCGCCTGAATACCGGAAGCCGATATTGGCGCGCGTGCCGCCCTCTATGCGGTCATAGCCCGAGAATTTGTCGCGTTCGAACAGCGTGGTGGCGTCGAAGACGAAGCTCTGCGCGTCTTCGTTCGGGACGGCCAGCCCGCCGACATATTGCTCGTTCGGGCGCACGAAGACCTGCGCCGTCGGCTCCAGGACATGGCTGGAGTTGGGCATTGAGAACAACAGCGGCCAACGCGCCTCGAGGCCGAGGGTCGCCATGTAGCGGGCAAGCGAGGAACGCATGTCGACGTCCTCGCTGAGATTCGTCCCCATCTGGTTGACGGCGGCGAGCGAAGCCGAATTGGCGTTGACGTAACCGGCATCGCCGCGGAAGGCGAGCAGCGGTGTCAGTTGCAGGCCGCCATCTGTGGTGAAGGTGCGCTTCCATTCGGCTTCCGCCGTCAACCGGCTCGACTCGCCTTCGATGCCACGCACATTGTTGATGGAAGTGTTGTCGATCGGATTGGCCAGCACGGCATCCAGCCGGTTGCGGCTGATCACGCGTGTATTGACGTTGAACGACAATTGGCCGCCGGCCACCGACGTGTCGGGGATATAGGCGTAGTCGAGAGACGGCAGCACCCAGGGCTGCTTGGCGGAACGCGCCGTCGGATCGCTGGAGAGCGTGTCTTCCTGCACCTCGAAGCGCATGGCGCGAACGTCGAAATAATTGCGGTCGCTCAAGCCCGTCAGATAGATCGACGACTGGTGGACGAGGTCGTTGTAGCCTTCGATGTTGTAGGTGCGCGAGAAATTCTTGTCGGTCTGGAGCAGCACGTCCCAGCCGAAGTCCCAGCGCTCGTTGATGGCGAACTGGCCCTTGGTGCCCATCATGCCGCGGAACTTGTTCGGATCGTTGACAGGCCCCGAATTCACATTATGGCCGGCGGCATCGACAAATGCGCCGGGATCCTGCTGATTGATGCCGGCGATCTTCAGCGTGTACTGGCCGTTGTTGAAGCGCTGGCGCCACTCGGCCTCGCCGAGGAAACCCTGCTTGGTATAGCCGCTGCCGGTGACGGTCAGGTCATAGGTCGGAGACAGGGCGAAGTAATACGGGACTTTGACGCCGACGCCGAGATGGTTGTTGTAGACGATGCCGGGGATCAGGAAGCCGCTCTTGTGCTTCACCGTCGGGTCGGCGATCTCGAAGGCCGGCAGATAGGCGAGCGGGTAGCCGAAGAATTCGAAATTCGAGTTCTCGAAGCGGACCGTCTTCTTCTCGCCGTTCCAGATGATCTTTCGCGCCTTGATGCGCCAGGTCGGCGCTTTGTCCGGCTTGTCCTCGCAAGGTTCGCAGGCGGTGTAGACGCCGTTGTGGAAGGTGGTGAGCACGCCGCCCATGCGCTCCGCGCTCTCGGCGGCGAAATAGGCTTTGTCTATCGTCTCGACGCGCAGCGCGTTGAGAAAGCCGTCGGCGAAGTCGTCGGTGATGTCGATATGGTCAGAATTGACCTTGGTGCCGTCGCTGTTGATCAACTCGACGGCGCCGCTGGCGACGAGGCGCTTGGTGTCGCGGTTGTACACCACGCGCTGGGCGACCAGCTTGTTGCCGCCATAGTCGATCTGCACGCCGCCGACGGCCGTGACCGTGTGCTTGTCGTTGTCATAGACAAGCGTATCGGCGGCCAGCAGCATCTGCGTGCCGGAAGGGACGGACTTGGCAGTGATCTGCTGCGCCAGCGCAGATGCCGTCGGCACCGCGCAAGCGAACAGACACGCCAAGGCAGTCGCCCCATAGAGGCGTGCCAAACCGGCCTGCCTATGGCTGCGCAAAACCGCCTCCCTCACTAGCCGTCTTCCTTGTATAGCAGAAACGTCACCCCAAAGAACATAGCCACGACAACCGGAACCCATGCAGCCACCACAGTAGGCACGAATCCGGCTACACCGAATGCCTTGACCAGTACCGAAACGACATAAAGCAGAAAGCCGGCCACGACGCCACCCAGAATCATCGTTGCCGACTGTCCCATTCGTGCAAATCGCATTGAAACCGTTGCAGCAATTAGCGTCATGGCGACGAGGAGGAACGGCAAGGCCACCAGCGAATCAAACTGCATGGCGAAGGCGTTTGCCTTGAGCCCGAAGGAACGGGCAACCTCGATCTTGCGCGGCAGCTCGTAGAAGGGGATGGTTTCCGGGCGCGCCAGGCGCTCCTGCACGAATTCCGGCTTGAGATTGGTCGGCACCCTGTCGGACGCCAGCGCCTGGATATTGCCGCCCTTGAAGACCTTTACGTCCTGCAATTCCCAATAGCCGTCGCGCAGGAAGGCTTTGGCTGCATCCTTGCGTTCGGCGATGTTGCCTTGCGGGTCGAGGATGAAAAACACCGCGTCCGCCATCTCCAGCCCCTGATTGAGGATGGCGCGGGCGCCGATGATGGTGTCGCCCGATTCGGTCTTCTGCCTGAGCCAGGGCGTGACGTTGGTCGTGACGGCATTCGACTTGCCGGCCCTGAGGTCGTTCTCCATCTGCTCGGACCAGGAAAAGCCGTGCGCGGCGATCGGATTGATCACGGCAACCGACAGCACGCCGAACATCAGCGCGCCGACGCAGCACGGAAACAGGAACTGCCAGGCCGAGACGCCGGCCGAGCGGGCGATCACCAGCTCGTAACGGCGGTTGAGCGACACCAGCGTTGCCATTGCCGAGAACAGTCCGACGAACGGCACCGTCTGCAGCATGATCATCGGCATCCTGAGCGCCGAAATGGCGAAGGCTGTGCCGTAAGTGAAGCCGGGCAGCCCGGTCGTGCGGCCGGAAAGCTCGGTAAAGTCGATCAGGAACACCAGCGCCAGCAGGCCGAGGAAGAACCAGAAGGTGATCGAGACGTAACGGAAAAAGAAATAACGGCCCAGCGTCCAGCCCATGGTCAGGCTCCCTGGCCGGAAGTGCGCCGGACGAGCCAGAGCTTGAATGTTGTCCAGTTGTCGCCGGCACGCTTGGCAATGCCTGTCAGCCAGTCTGCCCAGGCGACCGGCAACTCCATGGTGCGCGACGATACGATGAACCAGATCGAAACCGCGGAGGCGATGAGCGGTATGGCGTAAAGCAGGTAGACATAGTACCAGACCCTGTCGGCCTTGCCTGCGGCGAAGAAGCCCAGCCATCGCACGAAAAGCGCTATCGCGATTGCCGTGATCAGCGGATTGATGCGCGCCTCCCGGTGCGAGCGCGCGTCGCCCGCAACGGCAAGAGCGATCAGCGCGAACACCAGCGAATAGGACCATTCGGCGAGGCGCTGGTTGAGCTCTGCCCGGTAGCTGCCCGGGTCGCGCTGGAACATCTTGTCGTTGGGGTCCGGGTTGAGCAGATATTGCGTCGTGCGGTCCTTGGGCAAAAGCGTGATGTCGTTCGCCGCCGACATGAAAGCCGACATGTCGAAGGCGTAGGAGGTGAAGCGGATGACGGAGAGGTCGCCGGTCACCGATTTGCGGTTGATGACGCCGTCATTCATCATCAGCACCTTCTCGTCGCCCTTTTCGACGATGCTGCCGGTCTTGGCATAGTAGGTCAGGCTGGCGCCTTCCTCGCGTGAATCGGCCACGAAGATGCCGCCGAGCCGGTTGCCGGGAAGCCGCTCGCCAACCTGCAGGAACAGGCCTTCGTCAATCTTGCGGAACGTGCCTTCCTGGATGATCAGCGACAGAAGGTCGGCGCGCGATGCTGCCACCAGCTGGCGGTTCTTCTGCCTGGCATAGGGATCGATGGCGTTGTCGACGATGAAGGAAAACGCGCAAGCCGCTATCGCGAGCAGCAGGATCGGCCGCGCGATCGTCCAGCGTGAGGCGCCGGCGGCGCCGAGCACGGCGAGCTCCGAATCGGTGTTCATGGCGCTCAGCGTCTGCGCCACCGCCACCACCAAGGCGAACGGCACCACGATCGGGATGATCGAGGGGATGATGAGTGCTGCGACTTCGAAGAAAGTCAGCGCCGACTGGCCATTGTCGGTGACGAGGTCGATCTTGGCCAGAACCTGCGTGGTCCACACGATCGCCAGCGTCCAGACCAGCGCCGCGAGGAACATCGTCAGCGCGCGGCGCATGATGTAGCGTTCAACGACCTTCATGAAGGCTTTTCTCGATTTTGCCGAACGGCATCATGCCCGCCGACAAGGTAGTGATCCGGCGGCGCCCGCACAACTGCGTCATGGGCGGCTCGCTCCGGTTTGTCGCCCCACGCCACGTGCCCCGGCGTGGCGGAGTCTCCGCGCCAATGAATAAGAAATGCAAAACATCGATGGTTAACAGCAGGTTGCGGCAGCAAGCTAAGGTCGTGCCGGGGCGAATCCTTTGTCTATGGTGGCGCCGATATAGACCGCGATTTCGGCCAAAGTCTTGCCAAATGGCGGAAAACGACCAAATGTCGCGCACGCTTGCCAAACCTCTCGCCCGTTGAAAATTACCTTTGCCGGCACCTTACGGCCATCCCCGAAAGCAGGACCTGATGACGTCGAGACCATCCATTTCCTTCGCCAAATTCGCCGCGCCTAAAAAGGGCAGCGTCTTCGTCTTCGCGGCCGATGACGGCGGGCTCGGCGAGGCGGCGAAAGCCTGCGATCCGGCTGGTGCATTGGCTCGCGCCTTTCCGGTCGCCGACTTCTCCGGCAAATTCGCAAGCTCGGCCGAGGTGCTGGCGCCGGAAGGAACGCCGGTCGACCGGCTGGTGGCGGTCGGCGCCGGCAAGGTCTCGAGCCTCGACGACAATGCCTGGCTGAAGCTCGGCGGCGCCGTTGCCGCTTCGCTGCGCAAGGCGACCGAGGTGGCCGTCATCCTCGACCTGCCGGAGCTGCAGCCCGACGGTCGCCAGGCGGCGAGCCTTGCCGCGGGCATCCTGCTGCGCAGCTATTCCTTCGACAAATACAAGACCAGGAAAGACAAGGAAGAAGGCCAATCCGACACGAAGGCGGGCAAGCCCGCCAGGGTAACCATTCACTGCGCCGATCCCGCTGCCGCGAAGAAAGCTTTCGCCGGCGAGGAAGCGGTGGTCGACGGCGTGCTGCTTGCGCGGGATCTGGTCAACGAGCCGGCCAATGCGCTTGGGCCCGTCGATTTCGCCGAGCGCGTCAAGGCGCTGGAGCAGCTCGGCGTCGAGGTCGAGATCCTCGCCGAAAAGGAGATGAAGAAGCTCGGCATGGGCTCGCTGCTGGGCGTCGCGCAAGGCTCGCCGCGCGGCGCGCGCCTGGCTGTGATGCGCTGGAACGGCGGCAAGGCCAAGGGCGCGCCGCTCGCCTTCATCGGCAAGGGCGTCACCTTCGACACCGGCGGCAATTCGATGAAGCCGGCCTCCGGCATGGAGGACATGAAGGGCGACATGGGTGGTGCCGCCGCCGTCACCGGGCTGATGCACGCGCTCGCGGCGCGCAAGGCGAAGGCCAATGTGGTCGGCGTTATCGGCCTGGTCGAGAACGCCGTCGACGGCCATGCCCAGCGTCCCGGCGACATCGTCACCTCGATGTCGGGCCAGACCATCGAGGTGCTCAACACCGATGCGGAAGGCCGCCTCGTTCTGGCCGACGCGCTCTGGTACGCCAACGACCGTTTCAAGCCGAAATTCATGATCAACCTGGCGACCTTGACCGGCGCCGTCATGGTGGCGCTCGGCCAGCATTACGCCGGCCTTTTCTCCAACAATGACGAGCTTGCCGGCCGGCTTTTCGGCGCCGGCCAGGCATCGCAGGAGCGGCTATGGCGCATGCCGCTCGGGCCCGAATACGACAAGCTGATCGATTCCAAGAACGCCGACATGAAGAACATCGGCGGCCGCTATGGCGGCGCCATCATCGCCGCGCAGTTCCTGCAGCGCTTCGTCAAGGACACGCCCTGGGCGCATCTCGACATCGCCGGCACCGCGATGGGCGCGCCGTCGAGTGAGATCAACCAGTCCTGGGGCTCGGGTTTCGGCGTGAGGCTGCTCGATAGGCTGGTCCGCGACCACTATGAGGGTTAGGTTTCCGGGATGACCGACATCCTATTCTACCATTTGACCGAATCGACGCTCGAGGAGGCGCTGCCCGGCCTGCTCGAGCGCAGCATCGAGCGCGGCTGGCGCGCGGTAGTGCAGACCGGCACGGAAGATCGCCGTGACGCGCTCGACCAGCATCTGTGGATTTTTCGCGACGATTCCTTCCTGGCGCATGCCACCGACCGCGAAGCCTATCCGACCGAGCAGCCGATCCTGCTCACCACCGGCGAGGGCAACCAGAACGCCGCGCAGATCCGTTTCCTGGTCGACGGCGCGACGCCTCCCGACTTGTCTGGCTACGAGCGCGCCGTCTTCCTGTTCGACGGCCATGACGCGGCACAAGTCGAAGCCGCACGCGGCCATTGGAAGACGATGAAGGAGGCCGGCCACGCCGTCACCTACTGGCAGCAGACCCAGGACCGACGCTGGGAACGCAAGGCTTAGATCGTGAACTCGTAAATTAGCGTCCGATTCTGACCTAGTGCGGACGTTGGCAGCACCTCACGGAGGCATGTCCTGACTTCATGACAGAGTTGAAGTTCAGTTTAGACACACTTGAGACAGGAAGTGATGAGTTCCTGACGGAAACTCACACGGCTCAGCTTGCGGCCAATCCTCACTACGATGAGGTCTACATTCGATGGAACAAGCTGTTCGCGAAAGCTGACGCTCGTAAACTGAAGGTGATCCGGTCTGTATACAGCGTCCAGATATGGTGCGACATCACACGCGCGGCGGTCAATTCTATCGTGCAACTTCCTAACCTTAGGGCACTTCATTTGCTGGGTATTTCTCGGGCCGGTCGCTTGGACGGTTTTAGAACGGCCGAAGCTCTTGAGGAGTTTAGCTGTCTGTGGGGTGTAAGCAGCAGTGATCTGTTGCAACTTGCACAGCTTCCAGCTGTCAGAAAACTCACCGCGCAAAGGGCGCGCATTACGGAAGAATCCCTTGCAGCGCTCCTGGACAATCCGTCGCTGGCCGAACTGGACTTTGAGGACTCAAGGTTCTCCGACGATTTTGCGCGGATGGTCTCGCATTCGAAGGCAATCACAGCTTTGGAACTTGGCGCCACAGACATCACGGCAGTTGGCCTCCAGGCGATCTGCAAGATGTCGCAGCTGCGTTGGCTCGACATATGGTCAACGGGTATCGTTGAACACGATCTCAAAATGCTGTCACAGCTCCCGAACCTTGAATATTTGTCCATTGGCGGCCACGAAGGCCAAACAACCTTGACCGCTGCAGGAACTCTGGCAACGCTATACGAAATCCCGTCTTTGAAAACAGTTTGGTTGGACGGATTGCATGTCACTAAGCAGGATTGGGTAAAACTCACCGAGCGGTTCGAAAAGGTTTGGGTGTCATCGGTTATCGACGGCTAGGCCGAGGTCCCAAAGAGCCAGGTCCGCTCTCCACCCCCTTACGAACGCTGGCCCTAAAGAGTCTGTGTTCTCTGCGCTTTACGAGCGACATCGCGTCCGCCACGCATCCGATCTCGGATTAGCCGGAGGACGCCATGCTGCTCGCCGACAAGGGCTACGATGCGAACATACTTCGCACTGCCATCACCGACCGGAAGGCATGGGCGAATATTCCACCCAAGGCCAGTCGCAAAGACCCGATCTGCGTCGCAATCCGCATCTGGCTACGCGATAATGTGTCTACATGCTAGCTCGCAAGTCCGGCACTATCCTGAAGATGCCGCCACAGCGCCTCGGCCACAGGTCCGTGCGGCATGTCGCGTCGCCGCACCGCGGCCACAGTTTCGGCGCGGCCGGGAATATGCCGGCCGGCAATCGAGATCAGCCGTCCGTCGCGCAAGTCGTCCTCGATCAACCAGTCGGGCAAATGACCCCAGGCGAGCCCGTGCAGGCGACGATCCTCGGCGCGGAACTCCTGCTTTTGCCGGGCGTCCACCTGCTCAATGTCGAGCGTCCGGCGGAGTTCATGGAAGCGGTGACGGGTTTCCTTCGGAAGCGATGATCTGGCAGTGCGGCATGAGCTTGGAAACGTCGCTATCGATCGCTTTTTGCGCTAGAAAGGGCCAAGCTGATGCGGCGGGGGGAGAATGCGGATCAGGATCGTCGGAACCGGCAGGGCGGTGCCGGCTGAGCGCGTCACGACGCGGACGCTGGAGGAGCGGCTCGGCCTTGGCCATGGGGCGCTGGAAACCGCGACCGGCGTCGTCGAGCGCTATGTCTGCGAGGGCGAATCGCAAATCGATCTAGCTTGCGCCGCCGCGACGCTGGCGCTTGAGGATGCCGGGCTCGATCCCGGCACGGTCGACCTGATCATCGGCGGCTGCGGCGTGCCTTACCAGCCGCTGCCGGCGACCGCGCCCTTGGTCATGCAGCGCCTTGGGCTGGCCGACGGCTCGGCCGCCGCCTTCGACGTCAACAGCACTTGCCTGGGCTTCCTCACCGCCTTCGAGACCGCCGGCCGCATGATCGAGGCCGGGCAATGCGAGACGGCGCTGGTGTTTTCGTCCGAGGTCGCCTCGCGCGCCTTGCCGTGGCAGGATGCGCCAGAGATCGCCGCGCTCTTCGGCGACGGCGCCGCGGCCGCCGTGCTGCGCAAAGGCGGTCAAGGCGAGGGCACGGTGGCGGCCAGCCTGATGCGCACTTATCCATCTGCGTGGGAAGCCTGCGGCATCGGTTCGGGCGGCACGCGCTTCGATTTCCGCAAGGAGCAGGAAGCGTTCGCGGCGCACAGCCTGTTCCACATGGACGGCAAGGAACTGTTCCGGCTCACTTCACGCCATTTCAACGGCTTCGTCGCCGCTCTGCTCGAGTGCGCCGGCTGGCGGCATGGCGATGTCGATCTCGTCGTGCCGCACCAGGCGAGCCCCTTCGCGCTTGCCCATATGGCGCGCCAGACCGGCTTTGCGCCTGAAAAGCTCGTCGACATCTCCGGCCGCTTCGGCAACCAGATCGCGGCGTCCATTCCCTTCGCGCTGGACGTCGCGCGCCGCGAGGGCCGCGTCGCGCCAGGCATGAAGCTGCTCTTCCTCGGCACGTCGGCCGGCGTCTCCTTCGGCGGCATGGCGCTGGAGGTCTGAGGATGGCCGTGCTCGTCACCGGCGCCAGCGGTTTCTTGGGCTCGCATGTGCTCGAGCGGCTGGCTGCGTCCGGCACGCTGGCGCTCGGGCTCGGCCGCGATGAAGCGTGCTGCGCCGCGCTGGAGGCCGCCGGCCATCGTATCGTCCGCCACGATCTCGCGCAGCCGCTCGACCCCGCGTTCGATCCGAGGCTTGGCAGGGTCGAACGGATCATCCATTGCGCGGCGCTCTCCTCGCCTTTCGGACGCCTCGCTGATTTCGAGGCGGCCAATGTCACGGCCACGCGCAACCTTGTCGATTTCGCACAGCGGCAGGGTGTCAGCCGCTTCGTCCACATCTCCAGCCCGTCAGTCTGCTTCGCCTTCCGCGACCAGCTTGGCCTCAGCGAGGACGCGGCCTTGCCGGAGCCCGTCAATCACTATGCCCGCACCAAGCGCGAGGCCGAAAAGATCGTGCTCGGCCAGCCCGCCATCCATCCGGTGGCGCTGCGGCCGCGCGGCATCTACGGCAAAGGCGACCACACGCTGCTGCCGCGCCTGCTCAAGGCGGCAAAGAGCCGGCCGCTGCCGCTGTTTCGCGATGGCCGGGCCGCCATCGACCTCACTCATGTCGACGACGTCGTTGACGCGGTGATGGCGGCGCTTGCCTCGCCCGGGGAGGCGGAGTGCCAAATCTTCAACATCTCCGGCGGCGAGGTGCTGCCGGTCCGCCGCATCGCCGACGAGGCCTGCGCCCGCGCCGGTCTCCAGGCGCGCTGGCGGCCGACGCCGCTCATGCCGGCGATGCTGGCGGCGGGCCTGATGGAAGCGGTGGCGCTCCGGTTGCCTGGTCGGCCTGAGCCGCCGGTCACCCGCTATGGGCTCGGTCTCTTCGCCTATGCGCAAAGCCTCGATCTTTCCAAGGCCAAGCGAGTTCTCGGCTGGACGCCGAAAATCTCGTTCGAACAGGGGCTCGACCGCACGTTTTCCGGTGGGGCGCAGGCATGAAGCTCGTCTTCGCCAGCAGCGCCTGGGTGAGCGCCGCCGAACGGCTGATCCTGCGCGGCGGCAGCTGGCAGAGCGTCAGGCTGCGCGTCCGCTACGGACTGATCTTTCACCCGGCTGCCGGGCCTGTGCTCATCGACACCGGCTACACCCAAGAAGCTTTGAGCGGGGCGCGGCGCAGCCGCATGCTTCGGCTCTACGGTGCGCTGCTGAAACCCGAGCTCAACGCTGCCGAACAGGTCCTGCCGGTGCTTCGGCGTTTCGGCCTGTCGCCCGACGACATCCGCACGATCATCGTCACCCATTTCCACGCCGACCACATTTCGGGCCTGTCGCTGTTCCGCAACGCTCGCTTCATCGCCAGCGATGCCGCCTGGGCACGGGTCAAGGCGCGCAGCCCAAGGCAGAATCTGCGGCACGGCATCTTCACCGAACTCTTCCCGCCGGATTTCGAGACAAGGCTGGAGGCGTTGTCCGCGAAGCGGCGGGTCGAGGCGCGCGAAGGCGTGCCAGGCGGCGCCGATCTCTTCGGCGACGGCAGCGTCATCGCGGTCGACCTTCCAGGACATGCCGACGGCCAGTTCGGCCTGCTGTTTACCGGACCGGCCCGGCCGCTGCTCTACGCCGTCGATGCGCAATGGCTGCTCGCTGCATTGACCGAGAGCCGCACGCCGGGTTTCCCGGCCACCCTGGTCGCCGAGGATGCCGAGGCGATCGAGCCGACCAGCGCCATGTTGCGCCGCTTCCTCGCTTCCGGCGGCGAGGTGATGCTCTGCCATGATCCCACGCCGACGTCTTACGACCTTGCGCCGGAGGCTGCATGAACGGGCTGGCGGAAGCGGCAGGCTCCTTCGCCTTAACGCGCTGGGTCTCGCGGAAGAGCCGCGCGGATTTCGAGCGCTGGCAGGCGGCCGCTTTGCGGCGCTTCCTTGAGCGCGACCTGCCGCGCGCGCCCTTTTACGGCAAGGCGCCGGCGCGCCTCATCGATCTGCCGGTCACCGACAAGGCGCTGCTGATGGCGCGCTTCGACGAATTCAACATCCACCGTCTCACCGCCGCGCAAGCCTGGGCGGCCCTGGCGGGCGATGGCCGCGCCGGGCCACTCACTATCGGCGCCAGCACCGGAACATCGGGCAATCGCGGCCTGTTCGTGATTTCCGAGGCCGAAAAATACCGCTGGCTGGGCGCGATCCTGGCCAAGGCGGCGCCCGATCTTCTGTGGCGCGGCATGCGCGTCGCCGTCTTCCTGCCGCAGAATACCGGGCTTTACGACGGCGCCCGCAAATCGCGCCTGATAAAGCTCGCCTTCTTCGATCTGACGCTGGGGCCGGAAAGCTGGCGCGGCGCGCTCGAAGCCTTCGACCCGACGGTGATTATCGCGCCGCCGAAAATCCTGCGGCATTTCGCGAGCGAGGGTTTCCGTCTGCGTCCGAAGCGTGTCTTCTCGGCGGCTGAAACGCTGGATCCGGTTGACCGTCCGGTTATAGAGGATTTCTTCCGGCTGCCGCTCGATCAGATCTACATGGCGACCGAAGGCCTGTTCGCGGTCACCTGCCGCCACGGCGGACTGCATCTTGCCGAAGACTCCGTCTTCTTCGAATTCGAGCCTGCGGGCGAGGGGCTGGTGACCCCGCTGGTGACGGCCTTTCGCCGCCGAACACAGATCATGGCGCGCTACCGGATGAATGACCTGTTGCGCTTGTCCGAGGACCCTTGCCGCTGCGGTTCGCCGCTGCGCTGCGTCGACGAGATCGTCGGCCGCATGGACGATGTGTTCCGGCTCATGTCGCCGGATGGACCGGTCCTCGTCACGCCGGATGTGCTGCGCAACGCCGTGCTCAAGGCCGATCGCCGCATCGACGATTTTCGTCTTGTCCAGACCGGGCCGGACAGGATCGAGCTCAGCCTTCCGCCGACGCTTCCGGATGATGCGGCGGCGGCCGCGCATCAAGCGGTGCAAGCGTTGCTGGATGCGCGAAAGGCGGTCGCCACCGTCACGCTCGTCCGCGCGCCGCTCCCGCTGGAAACAGGCCGCAAGCTGCGTCGCGTCGAAGCCCGCCTGGAGCGCGCGCGATGAGCGGCGCGGCGATGGCGCAAAGGCCTGTGCAGCAGCAGGCCGACCGGGTCGAGAACAAGCCGGCAAAGGTCGAGACTTTTGTAAGGCTTTTCAATGAGATGCCGGTGCGCCACCTCATCGCCAATCTGGACACGAAAGTCGAGACGTTCGAAATCGCCGGAGGCATTTTTCCGCTGACGTTGAACGACGAGGGCAAGGCGCACAACTGCTATATCTGCTGCCCGACCAGCGCCTATATCGACTACGCGATGGATGAGACGCGCAATTTCGCCGCCCATCCGCTGCTGCGGCGCGCTCTGAGTACCCTGATCGGGGCCTGCGCGCCGCTGGTCAGGGCAAGCGGCCTCGACCGTCAGGCGCAGGTCAACAACTGGCTCTATTCGACCAACCCGGTGCCGCTGCTCGATCGGCCGGCGATCGCGTCGCTGCGCGCGGCCTTGACCGCGCGTTTCCCCGATCGCGCCATCGTCATCCGCTCGTTGAACGATATCGCCGACCCGGCGACCATTGCTGCCTTAAAGGCCGAGGGGTTTCGCATGCTGGCGGCCCGCCAGATCTACATCTTCGCCGATCGCAGCGCCGCGCCCGCAATGACGCGCGACATGAAGCGCGACCGCGCCCGCTTGCGCGCAACACCGTTCGAGCGGGTCGGCAATGGCGATTTCACCGAGGCCGATTATGGGCGCGCCGAGCAGCTCTACACCATGCTCTATCTCGACAAATACACGCCGCTTAATCCGCACTACACCGCCCGCTACATCGCCGAAATGCACCGGCGCGGCATCATCAGCCTGGCGGGATTGCGCCGGCCGCGCGGCGAGCTGGTCGCCGTCACCGGCCTGTTCGAAAACGGCGGCACGCTGACCCAGCCCATCATCGGCTATGACACCAGCCTGCCGGTCGCCGGCGGGCTTTATCGCATGATGATGGCGGTGGCGCAGGACCATGCCACGGCGCGCGGCCTTTTCTTCAACATGAGCGCGGGTGCCGCAGATTTCAAACGCCGGCGCGGCGCTGTCGCCGCGATCGAATACAACGCCGTCTATGCCGGGCATCTTGCGCTTCGCCGACGCATGGCGATCCGCGTCATGGAGACGGTGCTGGCATGGGTCGGCATCCCTCTGCTCAGAAGGTTCGAATTGTGAGCGAGCGCGGCGGGGAAGCCCATTGGCAGGCGGTGGCGTTGTCGACCGACATCGACAGGCGGCCGAAGCGCATCCTGTTCGACGGCGCGCCTGTGGTGCTGTTCCGCTCGGCGCAAGGCATTGCGGCACTTTTTGATCGTTGCCCGCACCGGCTGGTCGAGCTGTCGACCGGCAGGATCATCGGCGGCGAGATCGAATGCCCCTATCATGGCTGGCGGTATGACGGCGAGGGACGCTGCACCGCGATCCCCGGCCATGTCGGCGCCATGCCGCATTACCGGGTCCGTCGCTTTGCCGCGATCGAGCGCGACGGCGTCGTCTTCATTTCTTCCGGCTCGACGACGAGCGAGCCTTACCTGCACTGCATGCAGGGCAAGGATGTCATCGTTCGGCGGGTGCGCTCATCGACACAGTCGACAGTTATCGATGCGGCAGAAAACATCCTCGATGCCACTCATACCCATTTCACCCATAAAGGCCTGCTGCGCGGCCTGACCTCGAAGCGCCATCTGGTGCGGGTCGAGGTGACCGGCGGCGAGGGCTGGGTCGAGGCCTGCTACACCGGCGAGGACCGTCAGCAGGGCCTGATCAGCCGGCTCTTGGAAGGCGAGCGTGCGAAGACCATTGGCCGCTTCCGCCATCCCGGCATCGCCGAGCTCGAATATTGGGGCAGGGACGGGCTGGTCTTAGCCACCACCTTCCATCTGCGCCAGGCGGATAAGCACACCGTCGAAGGTATCGGCTGGCTGATCGGCCGGCGCCAAGGCCTGCTCGGCGAGCTGAAGGCGCTGGCCTTCAAGCCGCTTTTCAACATCGCGCTGCACCAAGATCGCCGGGTGCTGAAATCGGCCAGCGACAACGCCCGGCTACCGCCGCAAGCCCTACCGGTGATCGGCCCGCTCGATTTCCTGCGCCGCGACATCGCCGCGATCATGGATGGGAAGATGCCAGCGGCTGCGAGCGAGGCAAGGGTGCAAGAGATTGAACTGTGAATTATAGTTCACATATCTTGATTTGCTTGTATCTGTGAATTATAGTTCACATATGATCGATGTTCGGCAGACCGAGGAATTCAGGAAGTGGCTGCGGGACCTCAAGGATATCCGGGCTGCCAGGAAGATCGCTCAGAGGCTTATCCGTGTTGGGGCCGGTCTGTTGGGGGACGCCAAATTCTTCGAAGGCATAGGCGAGCTTCGGATCGACTACGGGCCGGGTTACCGCGTCTATTTCGTCCGGCGCGGCAGCACCATCATCATCCTGCTTTGCGGAGGTGACAAATCCTCCCAAGACAGAGACACCCAGAAAAGCCAAGCAGATGGCAGACGAGGTTTAATATGGCTCTCAAAACCACACCGTTCGATGCTGCTGAATATTTCGACGACGCGGAGTCCCAGGCCGAACTCCTTGCCGACGCCTTCGAAACCGGCGACGCAACCTATATCGCGCACGCGCTTGGGGTTGTCGCCCGTGCGCGCGGTATGACAGCTGTAGCCAAGGATGCTGGCGTTACGCGCGAAGCGCTTTACAAAGCGCTGAGTGAAAAAGGCGATCCACGCCTCAGCACGCTGCTCGGTGTAACCAAGGCGCTGGGCTTGCAGCTCGAAGTCAGGCCGATCGGCCCTGGCTCGCTCGGAGCTTGAATCGCGTCAACAAGGCCCATTCCACTCGATGTCGCGCGTCGACGCCGCCTGCAGGCTGATGCGTTCGCGTAATGCCACTCGCGCGATCTCCGCCAGCGCTGGCCATTGAGCCCGGACAGGCGCGGGGTCGCCCGGCCAATCGAGCAATTCCTGGCCCCCGCGCATCGCCTTTCGGAATTCGCCAAACCCGCCCGAACGCAGCGCCACCGGCAATCCGTAAATCCACATCGCGAGCCGCACCGTTTGCGGGGCGATGACGTCGGGCGTGACTTCCTGACCGTCGCCGAGCACGGCATCCACAAAGCGCCCCGGATCGCGAAAGAAATGCAGGCCGCTCACCGCGCGCGGATTGCATTCGAGCGGCAGCACACGGCCGCCCGGCTCGCGCATCAGGTCGAAGGAAATCTGCCCGGTCCACGTGGTGCCGGCCACGATCCGCTCGACCAGCTCGCGTGCGGCGTCGTCCTCGACCCGCTCGAAGAAGATGCCTGCGCCCTTTCCGGCACGATAGAGCGAGCGGTAGAGTGCGAGCGCCTTGAGCCTGCCCTGGCGCGCTACCGCATAGGCGCTGATCTCCTCGCCCTCGACAAAACGCTGCGCCACCCAGGGCATGGGGGCCGAGGGCGCGATCGCATCGAGCGCTTCAGGCGGCGGACGCAGCAGCACATGGCTGGCAAAGCGCGACCAGACCGGCTTGAACGCCAGCTCGCGAGAGCGGCCGCGCACGACCTCCATATCGCTACGCGAGCTGAGCAGCGTCGTTTCCGGCACCTCCAGCCCGAGTCGTTCGGCGAGCCGGATGAAGCCGTGCTTGTTGTGGACCTCCGCCAGCAGCTCGATATCGGGCGCGAACATTTTTGCCGGCATGCTCCTGCCGCGCCAGGCAAGCGCAAGGTGAAAGACCTCCTCGCAGGTCGGGACGACGAGGCCGATGCCCTCGGCCCGGATCAGCTCCTCAACCGCATCGGCATAAGTCCGCGGCTCGAAGCGCGGCGGCGGCAATCGATGATAACGTGCGCAGGCTTTGCTCGCCGCCGCGATCGGCCGCGCCGGCGTGTCGGCCAGGATCACCCTGTGGCCCGCGCTATGGAAAAGGCGCGCCAGATGCAGCGCAACCGGCGCCCGCGCCCCGGTAATCAGGATGGATCCGTCAGCCCCCGGCATCGCTCATTCGCGTCGTTCCCGTCACGAAAAATCGTTGCGCGAAATCGGCGTGGTTGGCAACGCGGGCAGCGATCGGTGCCGGAGCGGCAAGATCATTTCTTACGCGGCTTCGCCTTCTCGGCCGCCGGCTTGCTTCGGCCAATGCCAGCCTTCGCCCTCGCCATGCGTGGCCTGCGGCCGCGCCACATAGGCGAGCGCGCCATTGGCCTCGAGATAGACGCGCGACAGCATCTCGGCGAGCACGCCCGATGTCACCGCCTGCAGCGCGGCGATCACCAGGAAGAAGCCGGTGATGAGCATCGGTCGCGTGCCGATGTCCTGCCCCCAGAAAACCTTGATCGCTAACAGATAGGCAAGGATCAGCGAGCCGAGCACGCCGAGCACGATGCCGATGCCGCCGAAGAAATGGCCGGGCCGCGTGCGGTAGCGCAGGAAGAAGAACATGAAGACGAGGTCCAGCACCACGCGGAAGGTGCGCGAGATGCCGTATTTCGACTGGCCGTGGATGCGGGCGTGATGCGTCACCACCTCCTCGGCGATGCGGCGCGGCGTCGTCACCGTCGCGAGCCAGGCCGGGATGAAGCGGTGCATCTCGCCATAGAGCCGCACGCTGCGGATGACGCTGCCGCGGAACACTTTCAGGCTGCAGCCATAGTCCTTGAGCTGCACCCCGGTGACGCGCGCGATCAGCCTGTTGGCGATGCGCGAGGGCAGGCGGCGCATCCAGAAACCTTCCTTGCGGTCCTTGCGCCAGCCGGCGACGAGGTCGAGATCCTCGGTCAGCAGGCGGTACACCATGCGCGGAATGTCGAACGGGTCGTTCTGCAGATCGCCGTCGAGCGTCGCGATGACATCGCCGCGCGCGGCGTCGAGGCCGGCCTGCATGGCTGCGGTCTGCTTGTAGTTGCGCACCAGTTCCACGCCATGCACATGCGGCCCGTATTGGGCCGCCAGCCGGCGGATCTCGGCGGGCGTGGCGTCGGTGCTGCCGTCGTCGACCAGCACCACTTCCCAGGGCTGGCTGTAATTTTCCATCGCCTGATGGATGCGGACCAGCAGCGGCTCGACATTGTCGGCTTCGTTGTACATCGGGACGACGATGGAGAGCTTGTGCTCGGGCATGACGGCGCCCTCGGGCAATCCGGAGGCCGGAACGGGAAGCACGTTCATGGCGGTCATTTCCTTGCCGGCCCCGCCGCCGGGGTTTCCGGCAGCGTCGATTTCGAGGGGAACAGCCAGGCGATCGCACCGGTTGCGACCGCCGAGCACAGGATGAAGAGATGCAGCGCGAGCGCGGCCTGCAGGCCGTCCTTCATGGCAATGCCGGAATAAAGCAGTGCGGCGGCCGCGCCCGCTTCATAGGTGCCGAAACCGGCGACACCCTGTACCGGCAGGATGGCGGCCGCCTCTGCCCCGACCGCGCCGGGAAAGGCGGTCTGGAACGAGGTGTCAAGCAGCATGGCGAGCAGCCAGCCCTGCACGCCGAGCTTCAGCGCCCAGTTGGCCATCGTCCACCACCAGCCGTAGCGCGAGCGTCCCGTCGCTTCGGTGAAGATGTCGCGCAATTTGCCGAGCGTCGAGACGATCCTGCCGCCCGCCGTCCAGTTGTGCGGCGCGCGCGCCCAGCGCGGCAGGTACCATGCGGCGGCGATCAGCGCCGCGATGCCGGCGGCCCGCAGCGCCGGATGCATGCCCGGCCAAACCAGGCAGGCCAGCACCCCGACGACGAAAGCGTCCTGCAGCCTGAACCACAACAGCGAAGCGCTGGCGCGCACGATCGGCACGCCGAACACCTGGCGCAAAAGGATCGGAAAGGCCGTCTCGCCGCCGCGGAACGGCACGATGTTGATCATCGCATTGTGGACCAGGATGACGCGAAGCACGGCGCCGAAGCGGCCGTTCACGTCGTCGCGGAACTCGTCGCAGACACGCAGCGCCCTGAGCACATAGGTGACGAACAGCGCCGCCGCGACTGCCGCGAAGGCGCCTGGCGTAATGGAGGCGAAGGCATCGCCGACCATCTTCCAGCGCTGGTCGCTGGCAAGCCATGCCAGCAGAGCCAGAGTGACGATTATCGATATCGCTCGCTTCAAACAGGTCTCCAACGGGGCCGCCCGGTCGGGGCGGAAGCGCCATTCGAGGGCCTGCAAAGGGGGCGCTCTCGAATGTCGGCCCGGTCGACGCCGGTCCGATATCGGATCCGTGCCGGCTTTTTCAAGGCGCTGTTCCTATAGAGCAATTCCAGGAAAAGTGTGAGCGGTTTTCCGTCCGGAATTGCGTCGAAACAAAGAGATAGAGCGGTTCGCCGTTTCCGTGAAACGGTGAAACGCTCTGGCGCAGCGGCGGCGGCGAATCCACAAGCCTGGTTGGAGCCTCGATCGGGATGGCGAAAAAGCGGGCGGGTTTCGCGCCCGCCCGCTTTGCCGTGATAAGCTCTACTCTCCGCCCATCTCTTTCTTGAACTGATCGAAATCGACCTGCATGCCATTGAAGATGGTGCTCCAATGGCGCGTCAGTGCCGCCATGGTGACGGCCTCCTGGATCTCCTCGTCGGTGGCACCGGCGTGCTTGGCGTTCTGGGTGTCCGACCAGATGCAGTAGCTGCAAGGGATCTGCGCCGCGACCGCCAGCGAGATCAGGGACTTCTCCTTCGGCGTCAGCGCCGTCTTGTCGCTGAGCTCGATGGCCTTGACCTCGGCCCAGGCGCCGGGCAGACCGGCCTTGGGGAACTGTTTGATGAAGCTCGGCACACCGCCCATCGTCGACTGGATGTCCTTAAGCGCGGCGTCATAATCATCGGCGCGGGCAGGCGCGGAGGCGAGCACTGCGGCAGACACGCCCGCCGCGGCGATCAGCGAGGCGAAGCGAAGGCAGGAATGCGCGGTTGAGACGATGCGAATGACTGACATGATATTCTCCTCTGGTTTTTGTTAGCCTTACGATGTAAGGTGTGCGGAGGATGAACCTTACAGTGTAAGTTGTCAAGCGCCATGGATGCACCGAGCAAAAAAAAGCGACCTCGCGGGAAACTCTCCCGCGAGATGATCGAGGACGCCGCCTTCGAGGTGATCGAGCGGGAAGGGCTTTCCGGCTTTTCGATGCGCAAGCTCGCCGCCAGGCTCGGCTGCGAAGCGATGAGCATCTATCACCACTTCCCCTCGCAGGCGCATCTCTACGAGGCGCTGGTTGACCACCAGATGAGTGGGCTTGTGATCCCCGACGGCAGCCTGCCCTGGCGCGAGCGGGCCCGCATCGGCATGCAGGAATTCCGGCGTGTCGCCACCGAGCATCCGGCCTTTGCGCCGTTCATCGTCGTCTATCGAATGAACTCGCCGCCCTGCCTCGCCAAGCTCAACGCCATCATCGGCCTGTTCGAGGATGGCGGCTTCGGCCCCGAGCTCAGCGCCCGCCTGTTCCGCGCTGCAAGCTACTATCTGATGGGCGCGATCCTCGACGAGACGGCCGGCTACGCCAAGGGGCCTTCGGCGGTCACCACCGTCAGTAACGAGGAACTGGCGCGCGACTATCCGAGCGTCATGAAAGCCGGCGCCTATTTCGGCGCCGCCAGCTTCGACAAGACTTTCGAGCTTGGCCTGGAAATGTTTCTGGACGAGATGGAGCGGGTCCGCGAAGCTGCGCGAAACGAACCTGTCAAAAAATAGCAGCGATCTCGCTCAGAAGACCATGGCTTGAATGCGTTTCCTCTGTGCCCTTCTCCTCATCGCCGGTGCCGCCATCGGCATCCTCTATCCCTGGGCGATGAGCAATTTTTCCGGCCACGCGATCGGCACGTATCGCGTCTATGAGGGCGGCCGCTTCCGGCCTGTCACCGTGCAACTTGCCGCAAGCGACGCTCCGGTAAGGGTGCTGGTCGACCTGACCGCGCGGGCCGAACGGGTCGCAGGCCAGCAGCGCACGGTGCTGACGCTGACCGCGGCGCATGGCGGCCGCACGGTGCTGGCCTCTGCGCTCTCCTTCAACCACACGGACAATCCGCGCCAGGCCAGCCCGCAACTGCCCGACAAGATCTTTCGCGACGAGGCCGGCGTCATCGATAGGGTCACGCCCGGTCCTTACCTCTTCACCGTCGGACCCGGCGATGCCGACGGCATCGACATGCGCGCGGTCGATCTCATCTTGCGCGCCGGCACCGGCTCGATCGACGAACGCGCGCGGCCGGCCGGCTATACGCTGATGGGCGTCGGCCTTGCCGGACTGGCGCTGTCGCTGGTCTTCGGGCGCCGCGGCGGTGGCCCGAAAAATCCCAATTCGCAGCCGCCACCGCCGCGCTGGGGCCGCAACGGTTCGCCACGAGTATGATGCCGAAAAGGATGAAGCGGTTCGCTCGACATCATGCTCTCTAAAGGTAAGCACGCATGAATTATCGCCACGCCTACCACGCCGGCAATTTCGCCGATGTCGTCAAGCATGCCGTGCTCGCGCGCCTCGTCGAATATCTCAAGCAGAAGGACAAGGCTTTTCGCGTCATCGACACCCATGCCGGCGTCGGCCGCTACAATCTTGCCTCGGTCGAGGCCGGCAAGACCGGCGAATGGCAGACCGGCATCGGCCGGCTGGTCGAGTCTGCGCTCGAGCCGCAAGCGGCGGCGCTGCTTCAGCCCTATCTGGAAGCGGTACGCGCGCGAAATCCCGACGGCGGACTCAAGCACTATCCCGGCTCGCCGCTGATCGTGCGCCATCTCCTGCGCAGCCAGGATCGGCTGACGGCGATCGAACTGCACCCCCAGGATGCCGCGCGGCTGAAATCCGTCTTCGCCGGAGATTTCCAGACAAGGGTGATCGAACTCGACGGCTGGCTGGCGCTTGGCGCGCAACTGCCGCCGAAGGAAAAGCGCGGCCTCGTCCTCATCGATCCGCCCTTCGAGGAGGAGGGCGAGTTTTCCAGGCTCGTCGAAGGCCTGCAGAAGGCGCATCGGCGCTGGCCGGGCGGCATCTACGCGCTCTGGTACCCGATCAAGGACCGCAAGGCGGTCACCGTTTTCCGCACGGCGTTGAAGGAGACCGGCATTCCGAAGCTGCTCGACATCGCCTTCGAGATCCGGCCCGCCTCGAACGAGCCCAGCCTCGACGGCAGCGGGCTGGTGGTGGTCAATCCGCCCTACACGCTGGAAGGCGAATTGAAGGTGCTGTTGGCGGCCCTCCACAAGGTTCTCGCCCTCCGGCAGCCGTCGCGCTGGACCATTGATTGGCTGGCGGGCGAGTAGGGGCGCCGCCTTACGCCAGCGCCGAGGGCGTCAAGCCGGTCAGCCGCCGGCTTTCGCGGATCAGATGCGCCTGGTCGGCATAGCCGGCCTCGATGGCGAGCAGCGCGGTCGAGGCGTCGCCTTGCTGTCGTTGCAAGCGCCGGTACCGATGGAAGCGCAGGATACGGTCGAGCGTCTTCGGGCCATAACCGAAGGCGTCCTCGAAGCGACGGCGCAGCGTCCGTTCGCTCATATGCAGCTGGCGCTGCAGGAAGGAAACCAGCGGCGTTTCCGGCGGCAAACCTTTGTGGATGACGTCGAAGGCCCGGCCCATCTGCGGGTCGAGCGCATCGCGGCCTTCGGTGTGCACGCCGACCGCCCCTTCCAACTGCCGCAGCATGGCCGTTAGATCGGTCACAGGCTTGATGCGATCCGACAGTTCGCGGGCACGCGTACCCCATAGCTCCTGGAGATCGAGCCGTCCGCCGACGATTTCGCTGGCCGGCACGCCGAGCCAACCGGCGGCTGCGCCGGGCCGGAAGCGGAAGCCGACGATCACCGCCCCGGCCGGCGGCGTCTCGATCTGCGGCTCCTTGTCGGGTCCGGCCACCCGGAAGCGGCCGTCGATCCATTGCAGGTCGATCGTTGCGTCCGGCGTGATGACGATGGGCGGAACGGCGCGGTCGTCCATGCGGTGGACCCAGACCGCGCAGAAGGCATCTGCCAGGCCGCCCGCGACGGGCCGCTCGCGAAAGACGCCGGTGGTCTGCGCCAGGACCGGTTCCATTCTCTCTCCGATCTGCTCCAGCAGGATTGCCGGATCGGTGTGACGGTCATTTTGGCCGAAATCTTCAAGGCCCGCCACGTCATCCATGGCAAAACGGACGCAACTTCACCGCGCTTCACGCGCTCGCATCAGACCGCATCCGTTTGCGGCTGCGGTCACGAATATAGAAAGGAGTGAGAGAAATGAAAGCTCGCATCACCGTATTGACGCTCGGCGTCGACGACCTGGAAGCGTCGCTCAAATTCTATCGCGACGGCCTCGGGCTGCCGACGGAAGGCATCATCGGCCGGGAATTCGAGCATGGCGCCGTCGCCTTCTTCGAACTCGCCGGCGGCTTGAAGTTCGCCATCTTCGAACGGTCCAGCATCGCCCATGACGCGACGGTGCCGCAGAGCGGCCGCAGCCCGACCGAGCTCACCATCGGCCACAATGTCGGCAGCGAGGCCGAGGTCGATGCCGTGATGGCTGAGGCCGTCAAGGCCGGCGCGCGCGTGGTCAAGCCGGCGCAAAAGACTTTCTGGGGCGGCTATGCCGGCTATTTCCAGGATCCCGACGATCATCTGTGGGAGGTCGTCTACAACCCGGCCTTCATTCCGCTGGATTGAGCAAAGCAAAGCTCGTCGTCGAGAGAGGGGGCCGCCATGCCCGTTCAATCCATTCAAGCGCTTGGCGCTCTCTTCATCGGCGGCGTGTTCGTCTTCGCCGGCATCGAACATTTCCTGAAATTCGGAGCGATGCGCGACTATCTGGCCGCGCAGAAATTTCCGGCACCGGCCTTGATGCTGGCCGTCGGTTCGATGGTCGAGGCCGTCGCGGGTTTCTGCTTGCCATTGGCATGGCCCGGCCCTTCGCCGCCGGCGCGTTGGTCGTCTTCACGCTGGCGACGAACGTCATGCTGCTACGTTTCTGGGCCGTGGAGGAGCCGGAGAGGCAGGTCCTGCGCAACGCATTCCTGATCAACATTGCCGTCATCGGCGGGCTGCTGCTTGCCGGCACGTTTTAGGTTGCATGGGGATTCAGGCCAGGCCGGATGACCTGAATCCCCATGCAACCCAATTAGCCGGTGAAGTCTGAAACGAAGTTTTGCGGAAACCATTGCTTTCACAACCGCTTGACCGCCGCCAAGTGCTCCCGCACAGTGCGCGGAACCGACCTTGAGAGGCTGTCATGACTCGCTTCGCCCATTCCGCCCTTACCGCGCTGGTTGCCCTGTCCACCCCCTTCGCCGCTCCGCTGGGCTTTACCCAGGCGGCGCAGGCCGCCGATCTTTCCGTCTACAGCGGCGACGACGGCAGCGTCTGCGGCGAGGCCTGGGTGCTGAGCAAGATCACCGACCGCTTCTCCTATCAGGTGCATCACGTGCCGCATCTGCCCGACGTCGCGATCACCGATTTCCGCAACATCCGCCAGCATCGCTATGAGCCGGCGAGCGACGAATGGCCGATCGGCCGCCACTATTGCCGCGCCACCGTCAACCTGACGGACGGCCGCGACCGTTCGATCTTCTACCTGATCGAGGAAGGTCAGGGCTTTGCCTCGATCGGCGACAATGTCGAATTCTGCGTCTTGGGCTTCGACCGCTGGCTGGTCTATAACGGCCGCTGCCGGGTGCTGCGATAAAGTTTCGTCGGCCGATAATTGGTGAGGTAGGCGCTCTACGGCGCCCCGGCTTCGGCGTTCAGCTGCATTCTGTAGAGTTGGTGATTGGCGAAAGCCGGCGCGCCAACTGATCTCCCCCCTTAGGGGGGAGATGTCCGGCAGGACAGAGGGGGGCGCTGTCCCGCCGACCTGTCGGAAGTTGGCTTCTGGCTTTCAGAGGTCCGCCGCCGGCAGTCCTGCAAGCAGCTCCCGCTCATAGCTGTTCCGCTGCCGCTCGCTCAGGCTGCCTTGCGGCCCGATACGTAAGCCTCGATCAGCTCGACCAGCTGCTTCTGCAATTCCGGCGCGTCGAGCATGTTGCGCCGTGCCGCATTGTGGATCACGCCCTCGATCGCCGAGGAGAGCACGCGCGCCATCGTCTCGGTATCCTTGCGGCGCTTGCGATACTGCGCGACGGCCGCCGCATAGTGTTCGAGATAGCGCGCCTGGAACGAGGCATGCGCGGCGCGCGAGCCGCGGTCGCCGGGCGCTTCGTCGAGCAGCACCTGGTGCAGCGTCGGATGGATCGAGTGCGCGCCGATCATGCCGCGCACCAGCTCGCGCGCGAACTGCCTGAGCGGCTTCTCGTCGGCCGCCGCTTCGCGAATCACCGACAGCACATGATCGAAGTGGCGGCGCCGGATCGCTTCGACCAGGGCGAGCTTGTCGGGGAAATATTGATAGAGCGAGCCGATGCTGACGCCTGCGGCCTCTGCCACCTTGTTGGTGGAAAAGCCTGCCCAGCCGAGCTCGCTCAAAACGTGAGCACCGGCTTCGATGATCGCCTCGACGGTGGCGATCGAACGCGCCTGGCGCGGCTGCTTGCGCATGCGTGCGGCCGGCTTTGCAACGCGAGTAGACATGCTGGGCCCGTCTCCCGAGAATATAGACAGGATACTCACATTCATTTCACCAACGCAAATGGGGCGGCAAAGATGAGCGCCAAGACCTTGCTGAAGGGCATGCTCTCCTACCAGGCCCGGGCGAACGATGAATTGGTTGAGAAGCTCGCCGAGATCGACCCTTCTCGCGACGCGGGGGAGTGCCACGCCGCGATCCGTCTGATGAACCATATCCATGTCGTGGCGCGGATTTTTGCCGCTCATCTGAAGGGCGTCGCCCATGGCTATGCGAGCGATAATACGCCGGACACGCCCGAGCCGCGCGCATTGCGCGCCGCCTTGGCCGAGATCGACGGCTGGTATCTCGACTATCTCGAAACCGTTTCGGAGCAAGAGCTTGGTGGTCCTGTCGCTTTCACCTTCACTGACGGCAACAGGGGCTGCATGACGAGGCAGGAGATGCTGATCCATATCGTCTTGCACGGCAGCTACCATCGCGGCGAAATCGGCCGCATGCTAGCCGCCATGGCGCTCTCGCCGCCCTGGGACACCTACGCCGTCCATCTGCACCAGGCCGAGCCGGCGCGCCGCCTGCGGCGCGGACGCCACCCGGCGGGCGTTTGAATGCGGCGCCTGAATATGAGCTTTACGCTCACTTTAAGGCACTCAAGCTTTGGTCGTCGCATCCAGGCGGTTCGTCTGTAGATGTTTCTGCTGGACAAGATGAACTCGACGTTCGGCGGCCTGTTGTCTATTATGAGCACTCTGCTCACATTGCGATGCAAGGTTATGCCGCCGGCCGATGGAGGATCGGGCGATAGAAGCCGCGCGAAAATCTGTGCGCCGGGCCATCACTTCGAAAGTGACAGATTCGCTCACAATTTTTCAATGAGATGCATCTTAAAGCGTTTCGTGTAACCAAAATTCAATAACTGAAAATCATTGTGTTGCTTCGCTGGCTAGACAGTCGCGAGTCAGATATGCATAGACACGCCGGGTCACTCACGACCATTGGCAAAACGCAAGGGGCATCGCATGGCAAAGACGACAACCAAGGCGCCGGCGGCGAAAGCGCCGGCAAAGAAGCCGGCAGCTAAAGCTGCCGCGAAACCTGCAGCAGTGAAGAAAGCAGCCGCACCGAAGGCCGCCGCCAAGGCCCCGGCCAAGGCAGCAGCGAAGCCGGCAGCGAAGGCTGCGGCCAAGCCCGCCGCCAAGAAGCCGGTAGCGAAGGCCGCGGCCAAGCCCGCCGTCAAGGCAGCGGCAAAGCCGGCGGCCAAGCCCGCCGCCAAGAAGCCGGCAGCGAAGGCCGCGGCCAAGCCCGCCGCCAAGGCTCCGATGAAGGCCGCCGCCGCCAAGGCACCGGCAGCCGTGAAGAAGGCAGCTCCGGCCAAGAAGCCGGCCGCCAAGAAGTAATCGCGTAGCTTCGCTCGCGAACCGCAACAGGTGAGGGCGGGTGCCACTCAGACACTTCGCCAATTCGGTGTCACGGCGAGCGGAGCCGGAGCACACACTCCTCCTAAAGCTCTCGGAAATTTTGCCGCCAGGCAAAACTTCCGGGAGCTTTTTTTGTAGCCGCGCCCGCGCTGCCAAAATGCATTGGCCAAGCTGGATTGGCCTTGCTGGGCCGTTGCCCCGGAGATCCATTCGGTCGACAGTGCCGCAGACAAACTGGAAAGCCGATCATGCCGAAGCTGCTTTACGCGCCCACGTCTCCTTACAGTTCGAAGGTCCGCATGGCGGCGGTCCATGCCGGCATCGCCATCGATCTCGCACCGGTCAAGACGGAGGACAAGCCGGCCGAGCTGATCTCGGCCAATCCGCTCGGCAAGATCCCGGTGCTGGTGCTGGAGGACGGCCGTTCGATCCATGACAGCCGCGCCATCATCCAGCATCTCAACCGGCTGTCGAAGAACGCGCTGTTCCCCCGCAATCCCGACAAGCGGCTCGAAGCGGAAGTTCTCGAGGCGCTGGCCGACGGCATCTGCGACTGCGCGCTGTCGATGGTCTATGAACGACGCACGCGTCCGGAAGCAATGGTCCACCAGCCCTGGCTCGATCGCCAGTGGGCGAAGATCACCGCCGCGCTGGATCTTATCAACGCCAACCCGCCGAAGCTGCCGAAGAAGATCACCGCCGGCCACATGGCGCTGCGCGCCTGCCTCGGCTATCTGGCGCTGCGCTTTTCCGGCCAATGGGAGAAGGGCCGCAGCCGCCTCGTCCGCTGGGCCGCGAGGTTTGATGAGAAGTTTCCGGAGCTGAAGGGCTGCGTGCCGGGGTGACGGCGGCGCCCCCTTCTCCCCTTGTGGGCCCCCTTGTGGGAGAAGGTGGATCGGCGCGATAGCGCCGAGACGGATGAGGGGTGCTCCAGCGGAATGGGACTCTGGCGAACCCGGTGCCGTCCATCGCTGACGAATGCGTCAGGCTGGAGCACCCCTCATCCGTCCGAGCTTCGCTCGGCCACCTTCTCCCACAAGGGGAGAAGGGGAAGACCACCTTGAACCCCGCCCGTTTCCATGCTTGCCTGATACCGCCCAAGTCGGAGTGGTGACATGGCAAAGCCCTCAACGAGCCTCGCGCCCGACCCTATGGTCGAGCGTCTGCGCGCGGCGCTCGGCCGGCGCGCCTTCACCGAACAGAAGATGTTCGGCGGCACCTGCTTCATGATCGACGGCAACATGCTGATCGGCACGTCGAAGCGCGGTTTGCTGGTGCGTGTCGGCAAGGCCGCGCATGCGGCCGCAGCCGCACGGCCCCATGCAAGCCCGATGGAGATGGGCGGACGCTCGATGGAAGGTTATGTCCATGTCGCGCCGGAAGGCACAGCCACCGAGGCGGATCTCCGTGGCTGGCTCGGCCTTGCGCTGGCATTCGTCGAAACTTTGCCGCCGAAGATCAAACCCGCCAAGGTCGCAAAGAAACGCGCGTAAGCCGCTCGTCGCACCGGCATTGCGGGCCGCGACGTGTCAGTTTTGTTGAGTTGGCTTCGAGGAACGCTCGGCCACGGGAGGAAGCAATGGCACTCAATGGACATTGCATGTGCGGTGCTGTGGCCTGGGCCTATTCAGGCGAGATCACGCGCAACCTGGTCTGTCACTGTACCGATTGTCAGCGGGCGACATCCGCCCCCTTCACGGCATTTCTGGGAATGAGGCCGGACAAGCTGAGCTGGAGCGGCGACATCAGGCACTATGAAAGCAGCCCGAATACTTTTCGCGGTTTCTGCCCATCCTGCGGCGCGAGGCTCTACTTCCGCTCCGACCGATGGCCTGCCGAGATCCATGTCCACGCCGCCACGCTGGACGACCCGGACGAGTACCGCGCGGACGCGCAAGTCATGATGCGCTCAAGAGCAAAATGGCTCGACCGGCTGCAATCGATTCCAGTCCATGAGGATTTCCAGCAGGCGCCGTCGACGGCGACTCCCTGAAGTCTGGCCGATACGGCTCGCGTGAAGTTTGTTGCCTGCTCGCCCAAACTTCTCGAAACCGGCAAGCTCTCGATAAGGGCGGAGGACAGGCTTGCAAACACAAAAAAAGCCGGGCGCAAGGCCCGGCTTTTCCGTGTCGTGGCTTCTACGACTTAGAACTTCATACCGACGCCGAAGGTGACGCGGTTGTCCGAAGACTTGACCTTGCCAGTGGCACCGAAGTTCTTGCTGCCGTAGTCGGTGTAGCGGTATTCGACGCGGCCGAACACGTTGTCCGTGATCTTGATGTCGGTGCCGGCGCCGGCGGTCCAGCCGAGCATGGCCTTGCTGTCGTTTACGCCGGTGACACTGTCATCGATCTTCTGGTTCTTGGCAGCGAGACCGCCCGTGCCGTAGAGCAGGATTTCCGGGGTCACGGCATAGCCGAGGCGAGCGCGCAGCGAACCCTCGATGCCGGACTTAGCGGAAAGGCCGTTATCCGAGCCCTTGGTGCCGTTATAGCCGAGGTCGGCTTCAGCACCGTACACGAAGTTCTCCTGCTGCCAGTTGTAGCCGCCGAAAACGCCACCGATGAAACCCTTGGTCTTGGCGTCAACGCCCGGGGCCTTCACATGGCCGCCGAAGCCGTAGCCGAGATTGATACCGGCATAGGGGCCGGCCCAGGAAGCGACCGGAAGCTCGGCAACCGGAGCGGGAGCCGGCGGCTCTTCGGAAACGACGTCGGCCGCAAAGGCAGTGCCACCAAAGGCGAACAGCCCGAGCGCAGCGGCAAGCGGCGCGAATTTGAAATTGGTCTTCATTGTTATACTCTCCTTAAGCCACAAGACACGTAGGCTTTTTTGTTCATGAAACGCCCCGGCCCGTCCGGGGGGATAAACGGGCTTGGCGCTCAACGGTTCCAAATGTCGTGCTGAAATGCGGCTGAAGCGAACCTGAACTTGGGTCATTCCCCGGCGCGAATAAGGCCGAAAGTTGACGTTGCATCTTCGCAACAGCGAATGTCAGCAGGCTAATCATGTTGCGCTGCACACCGCTTGGTTCAAGGGGTCCGCCGACATATATTGCCGGGAACGGCGCCCCGAATCCGATGAGGCGGAAGTGCGTCCGGGCCGCTTCGCCACATTCCTGCCCCAGGTGGAAATGGCATTTAACGCTTGGCCCGTCACATTGTGCCGGCTTCCCGGAATCGTGAAGCCGATTGAGGATTGACACCATGAGACAAGCCACGACCGTCGCGCTGGTGACGGGTGGAGCAAGGCGGATCGGCAAGGCGATCGTCGAGGATCTGGCCGCCAACGGCTTCGCCGTCGCCATCCACGCCAATCGCTCCGGCAACGAGGCCGAGGCGCTGGCGAAGAAGATCGTGGCCGAGGGCGGCCGCGCCGCCGTGGTCGCCGCCGACCTCACCGACATGGATGCCGTGGGTGACCTTGTCGGTCGCGCGCAGGCGGCGCTCGGACCCGTCATGCTGCTGGTCAACAACGCTTCGTTGTTTGTCGACGATCGCGTCGAGGATTTCGACTGGCAGGCCTGGGACCGCCACTTCGCCATCCATGTGAAGGCGCCGGCGCTTTTGGCGCAGAACTTTGCCCGCTCGCTGCCGCAAGACGGGGAGGGGCTGATCGTCAACATCGTCGACCAGCGCGTCTGGCGGCCGACGCCGCGCTATTTCTCCTATGCGCTGTCGAAATCGGCTCTGTGGACGCAAACGCAAATGCTTGCACAGGCGCTCGGACCGCGCATCCGCGTCAACGCCATAGGTCCTGGCCCGACACTGAAGAACAAGCGCCAGGATGACGATGATTTCGAAAGCCAGATCGAGGGCCTGATCCTGAAGCGCGGCCCGCAATTGCCCGAATTCGGCGCCACGATCCGCTATCTGTGGCAGGCACGCTCGGTGACCGGCCAGATGATCGCGCTCGATGGCGGCCAGCATCTTGCGTGGCAGACGCCCGATGTGACAGGCATGGTGGAATGAGTCCCGCAGCCCAAAGAGACAAACGAAACGGCGCCGCCGACGATCTGCCGCCCGATATCGATCCCGAAATCGACGTTGAGGACGAGGCGGCGGAGGAGATCGTCGAGGCCGAGCCTTTGCCGTCCGGCCCCGAGGTCGCCTTCACGGCCATCGACTGGACGCCGCACGCCGGCGACGCCGACGGCATGGTCGGCGCAGAGGTGATCCAGACCCTGGTCAAGCGGCTGCCCAACCAGCCCGGCGTCTATCGCATGATGAACGCCGCCGGCGACGTGCTCTATGTCGGCAAGGCGCGCAGCCTGAAGAAGCGCGTCACCAATTACGCGCAGGGGCGCTTCCACACCGCCCGCATCGGACGCATGGTGCGCGAGACGGCGACGATGGAATTCGTCGTCACCCGTACCGAGATCGAGGCCCTGCTGCTCGAGGCCAACCTCATCAAGCGGCTGCGGCCCCGTTTCAACGTGCTGATGCGGGACGACAAGTCCTTCCCCTATATCCTCTTGACCGGTGATCATGTCTCGCCAGGCATCTACAAGCATCGCGGCGCGCGCTCGCGAAAGGGCGACTATTTCGGCCCCTTCGCTTCCGCCGGCGCCGTCGGGCGCACCATCAATTCGCTGCAGCGCGCCTTCCTGCTTCGAAGCTGCACCAATTCCTTCTACGAGAACCGCACAAGGCCGTGCCTGCTCTACCAGATCAAGCGCTGCGCCGGGCCCTGCACCGGCGAGATCTCGCATCAGGGCTATGCCGAACTGGTCGCCGAGGCCAAGGACTTCCTCTCCGGCCGCAGCCAGAAGGTGAAGACCGAAATCTCGGCCGCCATGCAGCAGGCCTCCGAAGAGCTCGATTTCGAGCGCGCCGCCATCTACCGCGACCGGCTTGCGGCGCTCTCGCATGTCCAGGCACATCAGGGCATCAACCCGCAGACGGTCGAGGAGGCCGACGTCTTCGCCATCCACCAGGAGGGCGGCCAGACCTGCATCCAGGTGTTCTTCTTCCGCACCGGTCAGAACTGGGGCAACCGCGCCTATTTCCCCAAGGCCGATCCGGCGCTGGAGCCGGCGGAGGTGCTGGGCTCGTTCCTGGCGCAATTCTATGACGACAAATTGCCGGCGCGCATGCTGCTTCTGTCGCAGGCCGCGCAGGAACAGGAACTGCTCGCGGAGGCGCTCGCGACCCATGCCGGCCGCAAGATATCCATCTCTGTGCCGCAGCGCGGCGAGAAGAAGGAGCTGACTGACCACGCGCTGCAGAACGCGCGGGAGGCGCTTGGCCGCAGGTTGGCCGAGACCTCGACGCAGGCGCGGCTGCTCGCCGGCTTCGCCGAGACCTTCGGCCTGGCAAAGCCGCCGGTGCGCATCGAGGTCTACGACAACTCGCACATCATGGGTACCAACGCGGTCGGCGCCATGGTCGTCGCCGGACCGGAAGGTTTCGTGAAGAACCAGTACCGGAAATTCAACATCCGCTCCACCGAGATCACGCCGGGCGACGATTTCGGCATGATGCGCGAGGTGATGCAGCGGCGCTTTTCGCGGCTGCTCAAGGAGCATGGCGACGTCCAGCCCGGCTCGGCCGTCGAGGACGAAGCCGGCGAGGAGGATCTGGTCGCCGGCAATGGGGGATTCCCGGCCTGGCCCGACGTCATCCTGATCGACGGCGGCCAGGGCCAGATGACGGCCGTGCGCCAGATTCTTGCCGATCTCGGCGTCGAGGACAGGGTGGTGGCCATCGGTATCGCCAAGGGCCCGGACCGCGACGCCGGCCGCGAGCGCTTCTTCGTCAAGGGCAGGGACTCTTTCATGCTGCCGGTGCGCGATCCGGTGCTCTATTTCGTCCAACGCCTGCGCGACGAGGTGCACCGTTTCGCCATCGGCTCGCACCGCGCCCGCCGCAAGAAGGAGATGGTCAAAAGCCCGCTCGACGAGATCGCCGGCATCGGTCCCGGCCGCAAGCGCGCGCTGCTCCACGCCTTCGGCACTGCCAAGGCGGTCAGCCGCGCCGCAGTCGAGGACCTTGTCAAGGTCGACGGCATTTCAGAGCACGTGGCGAAGCTGGTCTACAATCACTTCCACGAGAGCTGAGGGCTGGTCGCGAGCACGGAAGGTTGACCAAGGCGTCCGTGTGGTGAGGGATGTTGCACCTTGGCGATTAGCTCAAACGCCCACCACGTCGTCATTCCAGGGCGGAGCAAGGAGCGCAGCGACGCGGCGCAGACCCTGGAATCCATTCCGTTACCTCTACGCGTTGCAGCGGTTCAGAAAACCTCCGTTCTGCTCCGTTGCGCCCTTCGCGCGAGGTCACGGAATGGATCCTCGGGTCTGCGCGTCCGCTTCGCTGCCGCTCGGCCCGTGGATGACGAAGTTGCCTGGGCTTCGCCAGTCCCCAACGTTGCAAGAAAAGCTTACATCCGTGCAAGAAGAGTATACATCGAAGTTGCCAATCTCTGCGTCTGACGTGGGATGCCCAGGCCAGAGCGAGGTGCTTCACGCCGACCTTCACGCCATTTTTCCCTGGTCAATCGAATCTCGGCTGTTGACCCCCTACATTGGCTTCTGATTTGAGTACGTCTGGCGGTGGAGATTTCCCGAGACGACATGGCACAGCGCGCGTTCAACCTGCCGAACATCCTTACCTATGCCCGCATCGTCGCGGTGCCGCTGGTCGTGCTGTGCTTTTTCCTTGAAGGCCACCTGAAGTCGTCCGACTTCGCCCGCTGGTCGGCGCTGGTCATTTTCCTGCTTGCCTCGATCACCGATTACTTTGACGGCTATTTCGCGCGCGCCTGGCAGCAGACTTCCAACATCGGCAAGATGCTCGACCCGATAGCCGACAAATTGCTGGTCGCCACCTGCCTGCTGCTGCTTGCCGCCGACACCGACCGCCATGGCGGCATCGCCGGCTGGTCGCTATGGGCGGCAATCATCATCCTGTGCCGCGAGATCCTGGTCTCGGGCCTGCGCGAATATCTGGCCGCCTTGAAGGTGTCGGTGCCGGTGACCCAGCTCGCCAAGTGGAAGACCACCATACAGATGGTCGCCATCGCCTTCCTGCTGGTCGGCCCCGCCGGCGACAAGATCTTTCCGCTGACCACGCAGATCGGCCTCGTGCTGCTGTGGGTCGCGGCACTTGTCACGCTCTACACCGGCTACGACTATTTCCGCGCCGGCCTCAAGCACATCATGGACGAGTAGGAAGCGCGGATGTCGACGAAACTCATCTATTTCGCCTGGGTGCGCGAGCGGATCGGCAAGCCGGAAGAGGACGTCGACTTGCCTGCCGGTATCGAGACGGTAGCCGATCTGCTGCGCTGGCTGAAGTCGCGCGGCGAGGAGTATGAAAACGCGCTGCAATACCCAGACGTCATCCGCGTCGCCATCAACCAGGAACATGTCGGCCATCGCGAGAAGATCGAAGGCGCGCGCGAGATCGCCCTGTTTCCGCCGATGACCGGGGGCTGACATGGCCGGCGCGATCGTGCCCGCCATCCGCATCCAGCGCGAGGATTTCGACGTCGCCGCCGAGATCGCCGGCCTGACCGGGGGACGCACGGATATCGGCGCCGTGGTCACTTTTTCCGGCCTTTGCCGTGACGAGCAGGGCGCGCTCTCGGCGCTCGAGCTCGAGCACTATCCCGGCATGGCGGAGGCCGAGATCGGCCGCATCGCCACCGAGGCCGCCGGGCGCTGGCCGCTGCAGGGGCTCACCGTCATCCACCGCCACGGCAAGATAGCGCCGGGCGAGAATATCGTGCTGGTGGTCGCGGCCTCGTCGCACCGCCAGGCCGCCTTCGAGGCGGCGAATTTCCTGATGGATTACCTGAAGTCGCGTGCGCCCTTCTGGAAGAAGGAACACCGCGCCGACGGCTCCGAGGGCGGCTGGGTCGAGGCCAAGGAGGCTGACGATCACGCGGCGGAGCGCTGGAAGAGACAGGGCGAATGATGCATGTCGCCCAGAAGTGTGCAGCGGTTCTGGGGCAACGACATGCACCAGAAAAAACTCCCGTTCGGCCACCGAACGACCGCAATCCTTCCCAAGCCTGTCGATTGGTTTGATTTGCTTGGCGGAGCAATCTCATGCTGGACCGGATCGCGGAATTCTTCATCTTCGGGCTGGTGCCATTGGTCGTCGGCGCGCTCGCCGTGCCGGAAGCGACCCATGCCGGCGAAAGGACGATCGCGGGCGAGGTGACCTATCGTGAGCGCATCGCGCTGCCGCCCGACGCCGTGCTCGTGGTCGAGCTCGCCGATGTTTCGCTGGCCGATGCGCCGGCAATCGTGATCGCCAAGCGCAGGATAGCGCCCACCGGCCAGGTGCCGATCAGGTTCGACATCGGTTTCGATCCCAAGGCGATCCAGAAGGGCCGGACCTATACGCTGCAGGCGCGTATCACCGTTGGCGAACGGCTGATGTTCGTTACCGGTACAAGTCATCCGGTCGATCCGCTGGCGGGCAAGCCTCAGACGGTTCTGCTAAAAATGGCGCGCTGACGTCGTGCGCCGAGCCCGACCGCGCAACTTTTGTGCCTGGACACCGTTTTCTCCGGAATAAACCGGCAACGCCGGGCGTTGACTTATGCAGATGGCGGGCAGGCAAAGGGACAATGTCCCTTCACTTAAGCCGCCAGACCGAATGCGCGGGCTCGATCTGGCCACTCAAAGGAGACCAGACATGAAAAAGCGCATGCTCATCCTCGCAGCCGCGAGTGTATCGCTGATTGCCTTTGCCGGCATTGCCCGGGCGGACGACCATCTGTTCAATGCCGAGCAGCATGGCCTCAGCCCAGACAGCCAGCCGTTCCAGACCAACAAGGCCGGCCACAGCGGCGACCTTGCGCCTGGACAGGGCAGTCCGTTCACCGGTGAGGAGACGAAGACGCCGTCTACCGATACAGAGGCAGCGAACGCCCATGCGAATGTGAAAGACCGTCAAGCCAAATGACGTCTGCCCGCCGGGGGCCGGCGGGTTTTATGAGCATTCCGGGAAAAACGGGGCGCGGTTTTCCGTCCGGAATTGCGTCGAAAACAACAGAGCATGATGTCGTCCGAAAACCGCTCCATGCTTTCGGCATCATGCTCTGGCTGGCCTGACCGTCTCAACGGTTCTGTCCGTCATTCAAGCACGTCGCAATTGACCGCGCTGTTGCAACCGCCTAGGTTCCCTCGAAAATGGGGATGGGGTTCCCCCGAAACCGCCCTTATGGGCTGATGACTCCTGCCAGGCGTGCTCTTGCGCGGCAGGATTTGTTTTTCCGCTCCGCTTCGTGCCTGTTCTTGTGAGGTGATTCCGGTTTGGGATCGCGTTTGGAAAGGCATTGAAGCTATGACCCTTGCGGCTTGCGCCCTGGTCCTGATCGGCGGTTTCTTCGGCGGCATTTCCCGCTTTTTCCTCTCCGGCGTGGTCGGCCGTTCCATCGGCGAGACCTTTCCCTGGGGCACGTTGTTGGTCAATGTTTCCGGCGCCCTGGCCATCGGCGCCTTCGCCGGCGCGGCACGCTCGGTCGGCGGCGTCTTCGCCAGCGATCTCGTGCGCGACCTGATCGTCGTCGGCCTGTTCGGCGGCTACACCACGGTGTCGTCCTTCTGCCTGCAGACGGTCAACCTCGCGGTCGACGGCGAGGGGCGGCTCGCCGCCTTCAACGTCGTCGCGTCGTCGGTGCTGTGCGTGCTGTTCGTCGCGCTCGGCTTTTGGGCGGTGGTCTGGGTGGCTGAGTCAACCACCGGGGTGGTTGGTTCAACCACCTGGGTGGTTGGTTCAACCACCGCAGCTATGGGCTGAGCGATGGTGGACAGACAGATGGCAATGCGGCTTTATCTGGCGGTCGGCTGCGGCGCGGCGATCGGCTCGCTGGCCCGCTTCCTGTCGGGCTATGTCATCGTCTCGCTGCTCGGCCTGAACGCGCTGTGGTCGACCGCTCTCGTCAATGTCGTCGGCTCGTGGATCATCGTGGTTTTCGCCACGCTCACCGGGCCGGACGGCCGCATGATGGTCGGTCCCGCCAGTCGCAATTTCGTCATGGCGGGCTTCTGCGGCGGCCTCACCACGTTTTCAGCGATGAGCCTCGACACCTTCACTCTGCTGTTCGAGCGCGACTTGCCGCTGGCCGCGACCTATCTCATCAGTGTGGTCGGCCTGTCGCTCGCCGCCGCGTGGCTGGGCTATCTCATGGCGTCCAGGCTCAACCGCTTGCCAATCGACAGGTGATCGAGCCAACACAGGTGATCAGGGAGAAGAGAACATGGAACTTCCCGCGCAATGCGCGCTGCTCAGGATATTCTTCGGCGAGGATGACAGGGCGGCCGACGGCAAGCCGCTGCATGAAGCGATCGTCATCAAGGCGCGCGAGACCGGCATGGCCGGCGCCACGGTTTTGAGAGGCCCGCTCGGCTTCGGCCGCTCCAGCGTGCTCCACACCGCCAAGATCCTGCGCCTGTCGCAGGATTTGCCCATCGTCGTCGAGATCGTCGACGCGCCGGAGAAGATCGATGTGCTGATCCCCGAGATCAAGGCGCTGACCAAGACCAAGAGCTGCCTGATCACCCGGGAGAAGGTGGAAGTCATCCGCTACGGCGACGGCGACTGAACTCCCCGGTCTCCCCGTCACCGCCTCGGAGACGGCGGCCGATCGTCACTTCATCGAAGACACCGGCGGAAAACAGTCTCATTGCCTCTATCGCCAGTTCCGACGCCTCGGAACTGCCTAAGACGATGCCGCGCTCCTCGCAGACCTCGTCATAGATGCGCTTCAACAGGGCGAGGTCGTCCGGATAGGCAAGGCCACTTTCAGAAACATGAGGCTTGATCATGCCTCCCTCCCACGGTTCGGCGGAAGCGCGGCTCACAGCCGCCGAGCGCTACTTTGTTGCCAATTTCGCTGAACCTAGGGCAGGCGGCGAATGTGACCACCCGTTTCAAAAACAAAAAACGGCCCGCTGGAGCGGGCCGTTCCGTGAAACTCGAGCTTGCGCCTCAGCCGACGATCTCGGTGTCCGAGAACCAGTACTTGATCTCCTGCGCGGCGGTTTCGGGCGCGTCCGAGCCATGCACCGAATTCTCGCCGATCGACAGCGCGTGCACCTTGCGGATGGTGCCCTCGGCGGCGTTGGCCGGATTGGTGGCGCCCATCACTTCGCGGTTCTTGGCGATGGCGTTCTCGCCCTCCAGCACCTGCACGATGGTCGGCGCCGACGACATGAATTCCACCAGCTCGCCGAAGAACGGGCGATCCTTGTGGACGGCGTAGAACCCTTCCGCCTCGCGGCGGCTCATCCACACGCGGCGCGATGCGATGACGCGCAGGCCGGCGTCTTCCAGCATTTTGGTGATGGCGCCCGTCAGGTTGCGCCTGGTCGCGTCCGGCTTGATCATGGAGAAGGTGCGTTCGATCGCCATAGGGTCGTCCTTGTTGTGGGAATGGAAATTGGAGTGGCGGGCTCTATACAAGCCGCCCGGCGGCTTGCCAAGGGGAGGCGGCTTCTGGTCAAGGCGAGCGCATTGCGGGATAATTGGACGGCTGCGAACGCGCTGGACGCAGCTTGGAGCTGAGGCGAATGAACTGGCCCTACCTCAGGCGCGGCGACATGGCGGGCATTGTCTTCATGGCCGTGGTTCTTGCCGTGGCTGCCTTCGCGCTGCTGTTCTTCCCGCAGCGCGCAGAGCAGAATTTCGGCTTCGGCCCGGAATGGCAATGCGTGCGCATGGAACAGGGCGATCCGATCTGCGTGAGGCTGGCCGACGGCAATGCGCCGAACGGAGACGCGCGCGACAAGGACAGGTCAAAGTAGACTGGCACTGCACAGGGATTTTGACCGGTCGGCTTCAGTCGGCTCTGATCTAAAGCTCGACCTCAATGGTCAGCGTCGGCGAATCCCCTGCCTTGAGACCTTCGCGCTGGCGCACCGAGGCCTTGACCGGCAACAGAAGGCTGCCGGACGCCTTGTCGGGAAAGAGCGATGTTTGCCACCTGGTCTTGCCGATCGCCGCCGTGATGCCGAGCGAGCCCCAAGGGCGCGCCAGCCCCGCCATCGCCGCCTTGATCCGTGCTGCGAACTCCACCGGTAGTGTCACGAAATGCCAGCCGCCCTTGCCGGGGTAGACCCAAATCTCGGCTCGCATCTCATAGCGCAACATGCCAGCCCCCAACACTTCACGCCGCCGCCGCGACCTGCCGGCCGATCCCGCCATGCAGGTCGAGACAGCGCTCGAACCAGCGGACGATGCTGTCGCCGTCGTCGAGCAGCCGGAAAGGCGAGGCGATGCGGCCCCATTGCAGCGCCCCGAACACGATGTAATCGGCAAACAGCGGCGCCTCGCCACCGATGAAAGGCTGGTAGGCGAGCGTCGAGCGCAGCGGCTCCAGCGCGGCGAGGAAGGCCGGGAGCCCGGCATCGCGGTTGGCCACGACATCTTCCAGGCGCTTGCCATAGCGCTGCTCGCGATTGTCGCGGAAATAGGCCGCATTCGGTTCGTCCTGCATCGCATGCAGATCGGTCAGCGCCACCGTCGCGATGTAGGGGTGTATGGTGAGCTGCGACCAGCGCTCGATGAAGCGCGCCATCGCCTTGCCGCCTTCGCCGGAAAACAGCGTCGGCCGTTCCGGATAGGCTTCGTCGAGATAGAGCGCGATGGCGAAGGAATCGGCGACAACCCGCTCGCCGTCGCGGATCACCGGCACCGTCTTCGACACGCCGCCTTCGACTTTCGGCACCTCCAGGAAGCGCGTCGGCACGTTGGTGGCGGCAAGTCCCTTATGCGCCAGTGCCATCTTGGTCTTCCAGCAATGCGGGCTGAACGGGCGGGCGACGTCATGGCCGACGAGGTCATAGAGTAGAATGGTCATTGGCGGGTCCGTTGCTGCGGGTTACGAAGGGCCCGGATTCGCGTAACCCGGGTGGGAAGAATGAAGCAGCATTTCATGATGTTTGCGGCCTACAATCAATGGGCCAATGGCCGTCTCTATGATGCCGCCGCCGATCTTGGCGAAGACGAGCTCGGTCGCGACGTCGGCGCCGTCTTCGGCTCGATGCTCGGCACGCTCAACCATCTGCTCGCCGTCGACCGCGTCTGGATGAAGCGCTTCACCGGCGAGGGCGACGCGCCTTCGAACACCGCCGCCATGCTCTACCACGCCTTGCCGGCCTTGAGGTTGGCGCGCGAGGCCGAGGACAGGAGGATCGTCGATTGGGTAGGCGGGATGGGCGACAAGACGCTCGCCGGCCGTTTCTCCTACATGACCGTCGACATGCGCACCGTCTCGCAGCGCCTTTCGCCGGCGCTCGGCCATTTCTTCAACCACCAGACCCACCACCGCGGCCAGGCGCATATGGTGCTCACGGTGCTCGGCCGGCCCTCGGTGTCGCTCGACCTGGCGCTGTTCCAGCGCTCCGAGGAAGGTCGCGCCTACGCCTGAGCGCTGCACCGTCCAGCTTTCCGCGGGCCGATTGTCGATCAAACCCAACCATCAAGGAAGACGCGCATATCAGCGAATTTTTCCTTGAAAAAATGGAACCCTGATCGAGCCCGTTCGTATTCCCTTCATTCCCTCTCGCACAGGCATGCGCACGGACCCGGCAGTCCGGAGATGCAGTGCGAAAAAAAGTGGCAACGAAGGAGAATGCCATGAATGGTATCGTAGAAAAAATCGCCGGCACATTGGTCGGCGGCATCGCCATTCTCGCCGTGCCGGCGCATGCCGCCGGTCTCGACATCGGCTTTGGTATTGGCAACACTGGCGTCGCGGCGGGTAGCCCGGGCGGCGCGAGCACCGGCACGGGCTCCTCGATGGGCGGCTCAACCGGTTTCGGCACGGGCTTTGGCAGCAGCATCGGCGGCGTCGGCGTGGGCGGCACCGGCGGCTTCGACGCCGGCACTACTGGCTCGATCGGGGGCGTCGCGGGCACGACCACCGGCATCGGCACCTCGTTCGGTGCGACCGGCGTTGCCGGCGGCACCGGCACGGTGGGCGGCGGCTTGAACGCCGGCACTAGCGGCTCGATTGGCGGTGCCACGGGTACAACTACCGGCACCTCGCTCGGTGCGACCGGTGGCGTCGTCGGTACCGGCTCCGTTGGTGGCGGCGTTGGCGGCTTGAATGCCGGCACCAGCGGCTCGATTGGTGGTGCCACAGGCACAATCATCACCAATACTGGTACTTCGTTTGGTGCGACGGGCGGCGCCGGCGGCACTGGCACGGTGGGCGGCTCCGGCGGCTTCAACGCCGGCATCGGTGGCTCGGCCGCCGGCTCCACCATGGGTACCGGCAATACGTCGGCCGGTGGCACCGGTGGCACCGTGGGTGGTTTGGGCAGCTCGACCGCCCGTTAAAGGAAATGACAGAGCCCGCCGTGAGGCGGGCCTGCCGGTTGCTTCGCGTCGTCGGTGCGGGTGCCGGGCTTGCATTGAAAGCCGATATCGTTCTCCCGCTCGACAACCGACCGGTTGCAGCCGGGCAATACTATGCGGCCATCGCTTTGCCCCACGAGGAGCGCCACGCCCATTTTTGCTGACGAGAACTTCCGGCCAGTCGGGAAGCCCGCCGCATCCGTGGTGGGCTTTATGATGCCTGGAGATCGAGCCGGACCGCATGCCGTTCCACGTTCGACGCTGAGCGAGAAAATTAACCAAACTTCGGGGACGAGGCTTATATTAGCGGTTCGTTTGCCTTCCTCGCGGCATGATGGCCTGACATAACGGGAGCAGAGGCATGCGCATCGATTTGTCCCCGACAAGCTGGGGCAGGGTCGTGCTGGTCACCGCCGCCGGCACCGCCTTTTTCATTGCCGCCGCGTTCTTCGTCGATTCCTTCAATTTCCCCTCGCTGTCGCCACAGGCGCTGCTTTGGGCGCAACTCACGGACCTTTTCCTGCCGCTGATCCTTGGCGGCTCGTTCCTTTTCTTTCTGATGTGGAAGATGCGCCAGCTGGCCATCACGCAGAAGGAACTCGGCGTCATTGCCGCGACCGACAGCCTGACGGCGGTCTTCAATCGCGGTGCCTTCTCGATGCTGGTCGAGGCCTATCTCGAGCGGGCGCGCGGCCAAACGGTCGCCGACGCCGGCGCCTTTCTGATTGTCGATGCCGATCACTTCAAGTCGATCAACGACCGCCTCGGTCACGATTGCGGCGACCAGGCGCTGAGGTTGATCGCCGCGACGATCAAGGGGCAACTGCACGGCGCCGACATTGTCGGACGCATCGGCGGCGAGGAATTCGCGGTCTTCCTGCCCGGCGCCGACGCCGCACGCTCCTTTCTGGTCGCCGAATCCATCAGGCGCCGCATCCGCGAGGCCGAGTTTGCGCCCGGCGGGCGGCCCTGGCCGCTTTCCGTGAGCATCGGCGGTACCGCCTTCAGCGGTCCGACCACCTATCATGACATGTTCCAGGTCGCCGACCGCCATCTCTACAAGGCCAAGTCCAATGGCCGCGACCAGGTGAGCTTCGAGATTCCGCGCGGCGGGCCGGCGGGCGATGCCGCCGGCACCGTCCACTAGAGCATTTCACCGTTTCACGGAAACGGCGAAATGCCCTATCTCCTTGTGTCGACGCAATTCCGGGCGGAAAACCGCTCACACTTTTCCTGGAATTGCTCTAAATCAATTCCAACGGAAGCCGAGGTCAACGGTGGCTGCGGTTGAGCAACGGCCTGTGCTGGCGGATCAACTGGCGCTCGACATCGAGATAGGGCCTGATCAGGCCCGCCGCGGTCGGGGTCGGCTCCGGCTGATGCACCACCGCCATCAGCATGCCGTGTTCGGCGAGCAGGTTCAGCCACTTCAGCGCTTCCCATTTGGGCGTCGCGCCGCCGCGGCCCGTGAGGCTGCGATTGATGTAGCCGGGATAGGAAAGCAGGCGCTTGCCCGCCGAGGCGCCGCAGGTGCCGATCCTGACCGCCCGGCCGTCGGCGGTGACCCAGGCATAGACGGCTTCGCCGAGTTCGCAGGCCTTCGGATCGGTTATCATCACTCGGATCGACGACTTGTCCCGGCCGAGCCGCATTTCGGCCGCCGGCTTGAAACGCTCGCGATCGAGAAACATCCGCCCTCCCGATGCATGTCGCCCGGAAGTGTGCAACGGTTCCGGGACAACGACATGCATCAAAACAAAGACCTAAAGCGCGTCCGCAACTGGCATGGTGAACGGCAACCGTCCGTGTGGTGTTTCACGCAGCCGCCGAAAAGTTTTCACGCGATTTCGCAGCGCCGCGCATGCCAGCAACGGTCCGTTCATTCTTTGGCGGCTAGTGTCGGAGACTGGCCTCAGCCGATCCGCGAGCGACCGTGTTCGATCTCATCGACTACAAGGCGGTGCTGGTCATCGCCCTTATCTTCATTCCGCTCGAGCAGCTCCTGCCGCTGCATGCCGAGCAATCGGCCGCGCGCCGGCATTGGCTGAACGACGTCTTCTATCTGCTCTTCAACGGCATCGTCATCAAGTTCGGCCTGTTGCTGGTGATCGGCGCTGCGATGCTGGTGGTCCCGCGCGTCGTTCCAGAGGCGCTTTCGGCCGCCGTCCAGTCGCAGCCTTTATGGCTGCAGACGATCGAGGCCCTGCTCATCGCCGATATAGGCTTCTACCTTGCCCATCGCGCCTTTCACGCGGTGCCGTTCCTGTGGCGTTTTCACGCCATCCATCACTCGATCGAGGAGATGGACTGGCTGGCCGGCCACCGCGTGCACCCGGTGGACCAGATCCTGACCAAGTCGGCTTCGTTCCTGCCGCTCTTCGCCCTGGGTTTTTCCGGCGAAGCGGTTCTCATCTACGTGCTGATCTATCATTGGCAGTCGGTATTCATCCACTCCAACACCCGCATCAAGTTCGGGCCGCTGAGATGGCTGATTGCCTCGCCGCAGTTTCATCACTGGCATCATGCCAACGAACGCCAGGCCTATGACAAGAACTTCGCCGGACAGTTGCCCGTCCTCGATCTGATCGGCGGCACCTTGTTCATGCCGCAGCATATGCCGGAAAAATACGGCACCGACGAGCCGGTGCCGCAGCTCTATCACCAGCAGCTCGTCTATCCCTTCGTCGCGGCGGCCGAGCCGGTCGCGCCGATCGCAGAAGCCTCGCCGGCGGCCGCCAAGCCGGAATGACGGCACGGAAAAACCCGCCACCGAGGGCGGGCTTTCCGGGAGGGCGGTCTTCTGTCGTAAAATTCAGGCGGCGAAGCCGCCATAGCCGCGCGCCACCGGCTTGACCGAGACGACCGGCTGCTCCGAAGGCCACAAGATGCCTGCCGTCACCGCGAAGGTGATCAGCGCATCGCGCGCGGCCTCGACCGGGATTTCTCCACTCCGCGCGGCCTCGCAGGCCTTCACCGCGGCGCCATAGCTGAGGCGGCGGCGCGACGGCGGGAACTCGGTCAGGAAGTCATGCATCTCGAACAGCGAGGCGATCATGCGCTTGTGGCCGGCGCCGACGCTGAGGGCGACCGGAGTGAAGAACGTCCTGTCGTGCATTTGGACCTCGTCAGTTGGCTGCGGAGGCGGCGAGCCTCCTGTCTGGGGAGGGACGCCACACAACGCGGCTCGCGGCGGGAGGTTCCACGCATGCCGCTGTTTTCTCAAGGATGGCGTGCCCCCCGCTGACGCGGAGACAAATCCGATTCTTCGTCTTGCAGTCGCTGGAACGGCCAGGCAGCCTATTTCCACATGCCGCGCATGCGGGCGCCGAGATCGACCTTGACGCCCGGCCGCTGGCGCGGGTCGTCCTTGAGCGCGGCGCTCGCCCAGGACGACTGCTCGAAGGCCGAAAGCATCGAGGCCGGGATGAAGCGCGTGCGCGAGGCATAGACGTGGCGGTCGCCGCGCGCCGCCTGGTTGTGCGGATAAAAGCGCTGCGGCACCACGAGATGCAGGCTGTCCTTGGCCCGGGTCATCGCCACATAGAGCAGGCGTCGCTCCTCCTCGATGTCCTCCTTGGTACCGACGCCGAGATCGGCCGGGATGCAGCCGTCAACGCTGTTGAGCACGAAGACGTTCTTCCATTCCTGGCCCTTGGCCGAATGGATGGTCGACAGGATGAGATAATCCTCGTCGCGATGCGGCGGCCCGGCCTGGTCGCTTGTGGCGTCGGGCGGATCGAGGGTTAGCTCGGTCAGGAAGCGCTCGCGCGACGGATACGTCGATGCGATCTGCTCAAGCTGGAGGAGATCGGCCCGGCGCGTGATCGCGTCCTCATGGATGCGCTCCAGATGCGGCTCGTACCACAGCCTGATCCGCTCGAGATCGGCCGGCCATTTGGCGCCGGCGCGTAAGCCGCCATAGATGTCGAGGAAGACCGGCCAGTCCTGCGCGGCGCGCTGCGGCGGCCGGAACCGGGCGAGGCCCAGCGTCTCGTCCAGCGACGACGCCATGGCGTCGACGATCTGCGAGGCGGCGGAAGGGCCGATGCCCGGCATAAGCTGCAGCACGCGAAAACCGGCGACGCGGTCGCGCGGGTTCTCGGCAAAGCGCAGCATCGCCAGCATGTCCTTGACATGCGCGGCATCGAGGAATTTCAGCCCGCCGAACTTGACGAAGGGGATGTTGCGGCGCGTCAGCTCCACCTCCAGCGGTCCGCTATGGCTCGAAGTGCGGAACAGCACCGCCTGCGCCTTCAGCGCCGTGCCGGCCTCGCGCTCGGCCAGGATCGTCTGGCACACATAGTTGGCCTGCTCGGCCTCGTCGCGCACGCTGACCAGTTGCGGCTTGTGCGACGACCGGCGCTCGGTCCACAGGTTCTTGGTGAAGCGCTCGCTGGCCTCGCCGATCACCGTGTTGGCGGCGGCCAGGATCGTCTCGGTCGAGCGGTAGTTGCGCTCCAGCATGATGACCGCAGCTGCTTGCGCGAACTGCTTTGGGAAATCGAGGATGTTGCGCACTTCGGCCGCGCGGAAGGAATAGATCGACTGCGCGTCGTCGCCCACCACGGTCAGCCCCGCGCCGTCCGGCTTCAGCGCCAGAAGGATCGAGGCCTGCAGCCGGTTGGTGTCCTGGTATTCGTCGACCAGCACATGATCGAAGCGGCCGCCGAGATGCGCCGCGATCTCCGGCTCGGCCGCCATCTGCGCCCAGTAGAGCAGCAGGTCGTCGTAATCGAGAACGTTCTGCGCCTGCTTGGCCTCCACGTAGGCCGCGAACAGCTCTTTCAGCTGTTCGGCCCATGCCGCGCACCATGAGAAGGCGGAGCCCAGCACCTCGCCGAGCGGCACCTGCGCATTCACCGCCCGCGAATAGATCTGCAGGCAGGTGCCTTTGGTGGGAAAGCGGCTTTCGGTCTTCGAGAATCCCAGCTCGTGCCGGGCAAGGTTCATCAGGTCGGCCGAATCCTCGCGGTCATGGATGGTGAAGGCCGGGTCGAGGCCGATCTGCTCGGCATAGTCGCGCAGCAGTCGCGCGCCGATGCCATGAAACGTGCCGGCCCAGGCCAGCGCGTCGGCGATGATTGCCGCGTCGCGGCCCAGCACCTCGCCGGCAATGCGCTCGACGCGCTTGGCCATCTCGGCCGCCGCGCGGCGCGAGAAGGTCATCAACAGAATGCGGCGTGGATCGGCGCCCTTGACGATGAGATGGGCGACGCGGTGCGCCAGGGTGTTGGTCTTGCCGGAACCGGCGCCGGCGATCACCAGCAGCGGCGCCGCCACCTTGCCGTCGCCATGCATCACCGCCAGCCGCTGCTTGTCGTTCAGCCGGCCAAGATAGGCGGGCGCCTCGAAGGACGAATCACGAGCGGCGATGTTCATCGCCCATCAAGCATCGTTTCTGCTTTGTTCGCAATAATTTCCTCGGCCCGCGCGAGGGGGGAAGAGGTGGCCGCGAAGCGGCCGGACAGGGCTGCGAGGCATCCACGCTTCACCGGAAGGGCTATTCCCATCCGAAAGAGCCGCTACCGCTTCGGCTCGACCCCCATCGCCGCCGACTGGCGCCGCAAATTGCGCCTCTCGTCGCCCGGCATATCCAGCGGCGCGACATCTCCAGGCACCTCGTCGATGATCCTCACGGCAACGCGATAGGCGGTGTAGGCAAAAAGCCCGGCAAGCAGAAGGCGGACCATAATCAGTTTCCTCGTTGCGTTCGATTGGCTCGGGATTCCAACCGGACTCGGATCGGTTGGTTCCCGCCGGTCAACGCAACCAAACCGCCACCGCCCCGTTTGCCCCTCAAAGGAGCGAACGAGAGGAGGTCGTCATGACGAAGCTTCCTGTGCTGCTGGCTCTTGCGGCAGGGCTCGTGCTCGCCGCCTGCGACAACAGCGTGCCGCCCACCAAGGCGCCGGGCGATGAAGTCAACCAGAACCCGCAGGTCGACAAGAACCCTGTGCCGAAATCGACCACCGGCGGCGATCAGCCGGGCACCCCGCCGAAGCAATAGCGCCAGGGCCGGCCGTCGGGCCGAAACGAAGAAGGCCGGCGCTGCTTGGGAGGAAGCTGGGTAGCGCCGGCCAAGCGGGAAAATCAGGCCCGCCGCACAATCCAACATAGCTGAGTCTCGACGTGGCGTCATGGTGCGATCACGCTAGCCGGCTATGCAGCGCCGAAGAAATCACCGGAAAATCCTGAAATTCTGCCGAGGTCCACCTTCGCGGGCATTTGGACGTCTCCTTCTCGCCGCCCTTGTCGTCGGAGCGCTGATCCTATGGACGGTCGTCTACAATTTTCAGAATCGCCTCAGCGATCGCGAACTCATCTCGATCGCGGCCGCCAACGCGGTAAAATTGAACCTTGGGACGATCGTCTACGCCTCCGCCGACGAATTGATAGGAAGCAATCCTGGCTGCTGCATCGTCAGGCATTCCGGCCATGAATGGCTGCGGTTTCCCGTACGGCTGTATGAGGACGGCGTGTCGGTGGTGCAGATCAGCTACCTCATCGAGAAAGCGCCAAAGCCGAAACACTATCTTCGCGAAGTGGCGATCGACGCCGGCGGCCGAATATTGGCGACCAGAGGAATCGAAACGGATTCGCGGGAATCCTGGTAGCTGAAAAGCCAGCCCCCTCATATACGCGCCACTCGCCGCACCGGCGATCTCGTTGTCAAGCCGGCGCTGCGCCATCATTGTCTTGGCCATGACCCACCTTCAACTATTTCGGCTCCGAGCACCTTTGCTGGCAGTCAACACGGTTGGCAAAATAAATCTAAAAATGTAAAAGCCATCGATCGAAATATTTCACCGGCCGCCGCATATGACTATTGCTATGCAAAGTAGAAAAGAGACCGTGATATAATTGTAGTCCATTCCGTAAGAAGCGTCTAATGTCAAAAAAGAAGGCGCTTGGAATTCTTACGGCTGATTTCGTATGTAAAGGTGTTGGGGCGAGTCATCCATGAAAAGATCCGCTATCTTGCTAACCATGCTTGGGTTTGTGGCGCTGCTTGGTCTTGGCGGCTGGGTGATAAGCGGGTTCATGAGATTGTCACATTCGATCCTGCCTGGTTATGCGGCATCTCCTTCGAGGAGCATGCAGCCATACGAGGTGGTCCTCAAATACGACAGACGGAATGATGATATTCCGTTGGCGCCCATGAGCGAGTGGCATCTGAAAATTCCCAGAGCCTTTATTTGGTCTGAACTCGGCGGAAACGGAAACATAGGCGGCGCAGGTCACCAGCAGTATTTTGTCGATATGGCTGCAACAATTGGAATCAATGGGGATTTCTCTCCGTCTGTTTTATCAAATCAGCGAGAAAACACCACGAATGGTTTCTATATCTCATTGAGAAATAGTATAGTCGGCTACACATTTTCGAAGACATACCAATGTATACGTGAGGACGAAATAGGCGAATTCTCTGGCATGAAGAAGTCAAAAATACAAGCATGTGACAAAAACGATGGGTTTGAAAAACGGTGCGTGGTTTATATGCACTATAAGGGGTGGAATGTTAGAATTAATATGCCAAAATCAAACTATTTTGGCGACTACGTCAAAAGTTGCGAAGCCGTGGCTGGATTTCTATCCAAATACACTGTTGACGTTGATGACGTCAGGGGATTGGGTGACTGAACACGAAGGTCTTGGCATGCATTCCGGTCGATGAGGCCGCGCGACGCTTGCTCTTCACGCCATCGCCACGCGCCGCACTGGCACGCTCTCGATCTCGACGTCCAGCTGGCGCTGCGTCAGCGCTGCTTCGGCCATGATCCACTGCTTGAAAAGCTGCACCTTGCGCGCGCCCAGCGCCTTGATCGGGCTGACGAGATACCAGCCCGCCGTGTTGGGATGGTGGACCGCGAAGGGGGCCACCAGCCGTTCGGCGTGGATGTCGCTTGCCATATAGGCGCGATTGGCGACGGCAAAGCCCATCCCGGCATTGGCCGCCTCGTAGGACATCATGCAGCTGTCGAAATAAACGCTCCTGGTCTCGCCAAGCACGAAGCTCGCGCCGGCAAAGCCCAGCCACGACTGCCAGTTTTGCGTGCAGGTTTCGGAGTGCAGCAGCGTGAAGTAGCGCAGGTCTTCCGGCGTCACCTTCGACAACGGCTTGTCGCCCAGCACCTCGTGGAAGAGCTTGCGGCTGCAGACCGGCGTCAGGTCTTCCTTGAACAGCAGCTCCGAGGCGAGGCCGGGGAAGTTGCCGTCGCCATATCGGATCTCGAGATCGTATTCCGAGGTCGAGAATTCATGCGTGGCGTAGGAGGTCGCCACCCGCATCTCGATGTCGGGATATTGGCGCTGGAAGGCCGTCAGCCTGGGAAACAGCCAGCGCGCGGCAAAGGTCGGCAGCACGCAGATCCGCAGCACATGCGCCTGCGACTGGCCGGTAGCCTCCATGCTGGCCGCCACGATCCGCTCCAGCGCCTCGCGCACGCGCGCCACATAGGTCTCGCCCTCTGGCGTCAGCGATACGGCATTGCCGCCGCGCTCGAAAATCTTGAAGCGAAGCTGATCCTCCAGGCTCTTGACGCGCTGGCTGACGGCGGAAGCGGTGATGAACTGCTCTTCGCCGGCGCGCGTGAAATTCCTGTGCCTCGCGGCGCTCTCCACGATTTTCAGCGAATTGAGATTGACCTGACTGAGCAGTCGCACGGGGTTTCGACCTTAAGCTGCGCTTACGCTACCATCAGCATTCCTAAATTTACAGGGGTAAACGTTTAAATGACTGCTAACCAAGTGTTGCCCCCTTCTTGGAGAAAGTAGAATGAACGCCCATACAATTCCCGAACTGCGCTGCGCAATGAGCCGCGAGGCGATCATTGGTCATGAGACCTCCTGGAAAGTGTCGGGCTTCGGCGTCGCCCAATATCGCCACGGGTACGACCCCGCTCTGCTTGCCGCCATCGAGGAAGCCGCCCTGAAGCTGAAGGCCAGCCATGCCGTGCACAAGCACCTCGACCTCACCTTCATCACTGGTGCTGACCGCTATATTCCGGAAATCAAGCAGCTTTTGCATGACAAGCTGCGCCTGGAAAGACTGTCCGACATGATGGGAACCAGGCTCGAGCCCTATCCGCTGTCGATCGTCGGCTCGACCGTCACCTTCATGAATCCAAGGGATGGCGCGGTGGAATGGCATTGCGACGGCGTTCCGGTGACGGAGCTCATTCCGCTGTCGATCAGCGATCCTCTCATCGGCGGTCATCTGGAAATCTACTGCGACGATTCCGAGACCGGCCGCTCGATTCTCGAATCCGGCCGCGAGCTGCCGCGCAACAAGATCATGCGCATCGACCACAAGATGAACTACGCCACGCTCGGCCAGTTCCTCGGCGTGCTCCACCGCACCGCGCCGATCCAGCTCGGCGAGCGCGTCACGCTGGTGCTCAACCAGCGCTCGGCCGCCAAACCCTATGTCGACGACAACCGCATGTTCTACCTCGCCGCCGACAACGACCATGACCGTGCCTGGGTGAACGAGCTGGCCGAGGATGTCTGGACCAACCAACTGCCCGCCTACCGCCGCCATGCCGAGGAACATCCCGTGCCGCAGCCCGAGGCGGTTTCCGGCGGGGCGAGGGAGTCTTGGTAATGACCGACGATCCGGTCGAGTGTCAGCCGCCTTCAGTGTCGCTGAGCCTCGGGCCGGTCGGGCCGGAAAGCCAAAGCCGTTCCGGCGCCCTCGGCGCGGCGCTTGCCTTCGCCCTCGGCGCCGTGGCGCTGTGGGCGACCAACGCCCTGGTCGGCAAGACTTTGCTTGCCGTCTATCCGGTGTCGCAGGTGCAGTTCCTGCAATTTTGCGGCGCGGCGATGGTTTTCGCGCTGATCCGGCTGACGAGCCCTTCTCCTTCCCCCCTTGTGGGGGAAGGTGGCCGAGCGAAGCTCGGTCGGATGAGGGGTGCTGGACGGATCGCCGACGCCGGAGTTCCTTCCAACACCCCTCATCCGTCTCGGCGCTTCGCGCCGATCCACCTTCTCCCACAAGGGGAGAAAGGGACGTCCGCGCTCGCCTATCTCGTTGGCTTCGTCGGCCTGGTCGGCACGATGGTCCTGCAATATATCGGCTTCGCCTCGGCGCCGGTCATCGAGGCGAACCTTGTCGCCTATACTTGGCCGCTGATGACCGCCGCGGCGGTCATCCTGCTTGGCAGGCCGCGGCGTCCGCTGCTGCTCGGGCTGGCGGCGGCGCTTGGTTTCGTCGGCGTGGCGCTGGTGATCTCCGGCGGCCGCGCGCATTTTTGGTCCAACAGGGCATGGTTCGAAGGCGGCAGCCTCGTCGGCTATCTCGCCGCTTTCGGCTCCGCGCTCTGCATGGCCTTCTACTCGCTCGCTGTCGGCCGCCTCGCCGTGTCGCCCGAGCGGCTGCTCCTGCCTTCGGCGCTGATCGGTGTCGCGCTCACCTTTGCCTGGTGCCTGCATGATGGCGTCGTCCGTCCGAGCGGCGCACATCTTCTGCTCGGCCTCTATCTCGGCGCCGGCCCGATGGGGCTCGGCTATTATTTCTGGTCGCGCGCGGCAAAGCTCGACCATGGCGGCAGGATAGCGGTCGTCGCCTATCTGACGCCGATCGCTTCCACGTTTCTGCTGACGCTCTCGGGCGAAAGCCTGTCGATGACGGCGGTTGCCGGCGCCGTCCTCGTCATTGGCAGCTGCCTTGCTGTCGGCATCGAAGGTACGGAGAGCAGGCACAATGTCCAAAATGGCCGTTGACGAGGACGAACGCCGCGCCAGGCAGGAGGCGCACTGGCTGGTCAGGGAGTTTGGCGCGGAGGCGCCGCTCTATGCGGCCATGAAGGCCGAAAAGGCCATCGAGCAGAAGGACTTTGGCCGCTGCGCGCGCTGGAAGCGCGTGCTGGAGATCCTCGCGGAGAGGCCGCCTGCCGAGCTCAGGCGTGGTGTCGCCGCCGGATGAGCGATTTGCCATGGAGTGGCCGAATCGCGCATCGTCGAGCATCCGGCGGGCGGATTGCCGTTGCCGTACTGGAACTTGGCCTGAACTTCGATTTTTCAGCAACTCCTACCGTAGGTTGAAGTGCTATAGCCCTTTTTACGCATCCAGGCGGGCAGCCGGTGCTATAAAGCGTTCGCTATAGCTATTAGAATTCCTAACTTGCGCGTTTCCAGTCCGTGTAGAAACATCGCCGGGTATTGAGTCTCGTAGCTTTACTGACTCTGGACGGTCCGTTGGGGGACAGGTCCAATTCGATACACCGACGAAAGTCTTAAAAAAAGAGCTGGCGATTTGAGGGCCAGCAGAAGGTGAAAAAATTGTCCAACATCGACGACAAGACTGCAATCGAACTGACCGCCGACATTGTCTCGGCCTATGTCGGCAACAATCCGCTCCCTGCCTCCGGCCTGCCCGATCTGATCGCGAGCGTAAGCGCGTCGGTGCGTAGGCTCGCCACCGGCAGCGTTGTCAAGGAGGCGGTGGCGCAGACGCCCGCGGTCAACCCGAAGCGCTCGGTTTTCCCCGACCACATCGTGTGCCTGGAGGACGGAAAGAAGTTCAAGTCGTTGAAGCGTCACCTCGCGACCGATCATAACCTGACGCCGGACGAATACCGTGCGAAATGGGGCCTGCCCGCCGACTATCCGATGGTGGCGCCGAGCTACTCGGCCACCCGCTCGGCGTTGGCCAAATCCTCCGGCCTCGGCCGCAAGCCGGCCGGCGGCGACGCGGCCAGGAGCAAGGGCAAGCGTAAGGCCAAGGCCTGAGGCATGTTGCCCGCAACGGATGATGTCGCGCCATGGCTATGGCGCGACCGTCTGGCCGAACTTGACGCGTTGCGCCGCGAGATCGCCGCGCAGTGCTCAGTGGATGCGGCTGATGGCGTCAAGGCGCGGCGCATCCTGTTTTCGCTGGGCAGGCCGTCCGGCGACCTGCTTGCGGCGCTGGACGCGCTCGACCGGTTCGAGCGCGCCATCGTCGAATGCGACGCTCCGCCGGCAATCGAGGCGCACAGGCTGGAATGTCTCGCCGTCCTTGAGCAATTCCAGGAAAAGTGTGAGCAGTTAGGCTCGGCGACTTCGCCGTAGCCTTTCCGCCCGGAATTGCGTCAAAACAAGGAGATAGAGCGTTTTACCGTTTCCTTGAAACGGTAAAACGCTCTGGACCGCCTTACGGCAGGCGCTCAGCCGCGGACCTGAGGCGGATCCGCCGGCCGGACCCGCTTGGGCTCCTGCTCGTTGGCCAGGCTTTCCGCCTCGACCGCCGTCATCTCAAGAAGATAGACGAGCATGTTGTAGCGCGTGCGCGAGAGCATTTTCGCCAGCTTGCGCGTGATTTCCGCAATATATCGCAACGTGCGTGGATCGTTGATCGCCGCGCCCATCGTGAGCTCCTAAATGCCAGAGCCAAGTTTTCTTGGACCAAGTTATCGTTGGCGCCAACTCACGACTCACGGCGCATCGGCAAGATCGCAGGTTTGCGATAAAAACTGAAATCAATTTTTGATAAGCATCATGCTTGGGCCAGAAGATTTCGCTGCCTTTTTTGGTGGTATCGTCTCTTGCTGCATCAATACTGAGCATGAGGCAAACTTGCGGTTGTCTTCTTGCCACGGGTTGATCTTTCTCCGGGAATGTTGATCGCCATGGCAGGCAGGAGCGACGTCGGGTGCGGCTTAGTTCTTGTAGGCGGAACAGAAGGCGGGCGGGTTGTCGTTGCCGATCATGGCGCAGCCGCGCTTGATCTCGTCGATCATCATGCCGCACGCGTTCTGTCCGTCGCAGGGCGGATTGGTCGCCGGCGACACCTGGACGCATTGCGAGACATACTCGTCCGACTTCGCCTTTCCGGCGGATTGCACGCATGGCCGTGTGTCATTCCGGCTTGCCTGTGCAGGGGCGGGTTTCGCAGACGCCGTGTCAGCCGTCGCAGGCGCGGCGCCGCTTTGCGGCACGCAGGAGAGGTCGCCTTCGGGACATTGCAACTGGTGCTGCAACTGCGCCAGCCGCGCCTTGGTCAAGTCCTGCTTGCAGGTCTCGACGAGGGTCGCATAAACCGAGCCACCGGCATAGGGCTGGGTGCGGAAGGCGCATTCCTTGTCGCGGAATGCGATCCAGGCGCGCTGCGCCTCGCGCAGGCGCTTCAGGTCGGCGGGAGCCAGACGTCCCGCCAGCCCCTTATAGACTGCATTGAGCCCCGCGTCCGCCGAAGCGGCATTCGCGGCCGTGCAGGTCGCAAGGTCGGCCTGCGTCTTCGCTGCCGCGCAGTCGATGGTTGCCGCACCGGCCGCGGGGGTGGTGGGAAGCATGGTCAGCCCGGCGACGATTGCGAAAATCGCGAGCGCCAGCGAGGCCGAAAGGAGCGAGGTCTTGGCTGACATCTGATCTGTCCTCTGCTTGAACCGAACCCCGCCGCTCGCGCCAGCATAGGTTGAGACAACAGCGGCGATCAACGCCAAACCTGTGACGTGGCAAGCAAAGTGTGACCGGTGATTGGCGAAAGCGGAGGAACGAACAATCTTTCCTTGAGGGGGAGACAGCCCGGCAGGGTAGAGGCGGCGTGTCCGCCAGCCTCTTCGTCAATCATAGGCGAAGCCTAGGATGCTTGTCCGGAATCGATTTGGATCAACAGGTGTTCCGGCTCCCGCGCCTCCAGCCGGTTCGCAATCTTGGCCGCTTGGGGAGAGGTTGGTTGGCCCTGCGGCCCGCTCGCGGGCTCAGCGGCGAGAGCAATGTGAGCGGTCTCGTCTTCGAACAGAACCACCTGCGTCGCCAGCGCGGTCGTCGTGGCGACCTGGAAGAAGATGAAGGCCAGGGCGAGATAGCGGATCACGGGCGTCCAAACGCTTCGGCCGGCAACTGGTTCCAGTCCTTCGAGTTTTTTGCTGAACGGCCAAAGACAGCGAGCGGCGGATCTCATCCGGGCCCTGGCTCTTGCGAAGCGCCGATCTCCCGTGCAAAAGCCGGCCATGCTTATCATCAACGACCTTACGCTGCGCATGGCGGGGCGGCTGCTTCTCGATCATGCTTCATTGACCTTGCCGGCCGGCACCAAGGCCGGCCTTGTCGGCCGCAACGGCACCGGCAAGACGACGCTGTTCAAGGCGATCACCGGCGATTTCCCTTCGGAGACCGGTTCGATCAGCCTGCCGAAAAGCACCCGCATCGGCCAGGTGGCGCAGGAGGCGCCCGGCACCGAGGAGCCGCTGATCGACATCGTGCTCAAGGCCGATATCGAGCGCACTGCGCTGCTCGAAGAGGAAAAGACGGCGACCGACGCGCACCGCATTGCCGACATCCACATGCGGCTGGCAGACATCGACGCCCACTCGGCTGAGTCCCGTGCCGCCACCATCCTTGCCGGCCTCGGCTTCGACGACGCGGCGCAGCGCCGCCCGGCTTCCTCCTTCTCGGGCGGCTGGCGCATGCGCGTGGCGCTGGCCGCGGTGCTCTTCTCCGAGCCTGACCTTCTGCTGCTCGACGAGCCGACTAACTATCTCGACCTCGAAGGCACGCTTTGGCTGGAGAATTACGTCTCGAAATATCCGCACACGGTTCTGCTGATCTCACACGACCGTGACCTGCTCAATCGCGCCGTCAACTCCATCGTCCACCTCGACCAGAAGAAGCTGACCTTCTGGCGCGGCGGCTACGACCAGTTCGAGCGCCAGTACACCGAGCAAAAGGAACAGCAGGAAAAGGGCCGCATCAAGCAGGAAGCCGCCCGCAAGCATATGGAATCCTTCGTCGAGCGCTTTCGCGCCAAGGCCTCCAAGGCTAGGCAGGCGCAGTCGCGCATCAAGGCGCTGGAAAAGATGAAGCCGATCGCGGCGATCGTGAACGACACGGTGCGGCCATTCTCGTTTCCGGAGCCGGTCAAGACGGTGGCATCGCCGATCGTTGCGCTCAACAACGTCAGTGTCGGTTATACGCCCGGTGAGCCGATCCTGAAGAAGATGACCTTACGCATCGATGCCGATGACCGCATCGCGCTGCTCGGCGCCAACGGCAACGGCAAGTCGACCTTCGCCAAGCTTCTGTCCGGCCGGCTGAAGCAGGAGGCCGGCACGATGACGGTGGCGCCTGGGCTGAAGGTGGCGATCTTTGCCCAGCATCAACTCGACGATCTCAGGCCTGAGGAAAATGCCTACGAACACGTTCGCAGGCTGATGCCGGAGGCGCCGGAATCGAAGGTGCGCGGCCGTGTCGCCCAGTTTGGGCTTACCACCGAGAAGATGAACACCGCCGCCAAGGATCTGTCCGGCGGCGAGAAGGCGCGGCTGTTGATGGGGTTGTCGGCCTTCGAGGGGCCGAACCTGTTCATCCTCGACGAGCCCACCAATCACCTCGACATCGACAGCCGTGAATCGCTGATCCATGCGCTGAACGATTTTCCGGGCGCGGTGATCCTGATCTCGCACGATCGGCATCTTCTCGAGGCGACGGCCGACCGGCTGTGGCTGGTCAAGGACGGCGCGGTCAATCCCTATGACGGCGACCTCGAGGATTATAAGACGCTGGTCACCGGCGTTTCCGCCAACCGCCGTGAGCAGAAGGAGGCGGACAAGGCGTCCAAGGCCGATCGCCGCCGCGAGGCGGCCCAGCGCCGCGCGGCACTGGAACCTTTAGCCAAGGAAATCCGCGCCACCGAGGCGCTGATGGACCGCATTCGCAAGCGCATCGACCTGATCGAGGACGAGCTTGCCAATCCGGCGGTCTACGAAAAAGACCCCTCGACCGCGACGCAGCTGGCCAAGGAGCGCTCGCAACTGGCGCAGACGCTGGCGCAAAACGAGGACAAGTGGCTGACGATGTCGGCGGAGTATGAGGAAGGGATCGCGGAGTAGCGCGATTTCCCTTCTCCCCTTGTGGGAGAAGGTGGCCGCGAAGCGGCCGGATGAGGGGTGCTCCAGGGAAAGCCGACGCCTCACTCCGCTGGAACACCCCTTCCGTCTCGGCGCTACGCGCCGATCCACCTTCTCCCGCAAGGGGAGAAGGGGGAGCCCATCTGGCCCTACACCTCGTCCCTAAAACCCGCTACACACCCCGCATGAACCAGCACGCCAAGCTCCGGATCGGCCATTCGGCCTGCCCGCATGATTGCCCCTCCACCTGCGCCCTCGAAGTCGAGCTGCTCGATGACAACCGCATCGGCCGCGTCCACGGCGCCAAGGCGAACAGCTACACGGCGGGTGTCGTCTGCGCCAAGGTCGCTCGCTATGCCGACCGCGTCCACCATCCCGACCGGCTGCTGAAGCCGCTGGTGCGCGCCGGCGCCAAGGGCGAGGGCGCCTGGAAGGAAGCGAGCTGGGAGGCCACGCTCGATCTCGTCGCGGAAAAATTCATCGCGGCCGAAGAGAAATACGGCTCGGAAACCGTCTGGCCTTATTTCTACGCCGGCACGATGGGGCTGGTGCAGCGCGACGGCATCCAGCGGCTGCGCCACGCCAAGAAATACTCCGGCTTTTTCGGCTCGATCTGCACCAATCTCGCCTGGACCGGCTGGATGATGGGAGCGGGCGCGCTGCGCGGGCCCGATCCGCGCGAGATGGCGAAATCCGACTGCGTGGTGATCTGGGGCACCAACGCCGTGGTCACCCAGGTCAACGTGATGACCCATGCGACCAGGGCGCGCAAGGAGCGTGGGGCCAAGATCGTCGTCATCGACATCTACGACAATGCCACCATGAAGCAGGCCGATCTCGGCCTGGTGCTGAAGCCCGGCACAGACGGCGCGCTCGCCTGCGCGGTCATGCATGTGCTGTTCCGCGACGGGCTGGCCGACCGCGCCTATCTCGAAAAATACACCGACGACCCGCGCGGGCTGGAAGAGCATCTGCGCGCCCGCACGCCCGAATGGGCGGCCGCCATTACCGGGCTATCCGTCGCCGAGATCGAGGCATTCGCCCGGCTCGTCGGCACGACCAAGAAGACCTATTTCCGCCTTGGCTACGGCTTCGCACGCCAGCGCAACGGCGCCGTCAACATGCATGCCGCCTCCTGCGTCGCCGCCGTCACCGGCGCCTGGCAGTATGAGGGCGGCGGCGCCTTCCACTCCAACTCCGGCATCTTCCAGCTGAACCAGGACGTTCTGGAAGGCACCGCGATGCGCGACCCGAAGGTGCGCTATCTCGACCATTCGCGCATCGGCCCGGTGCTGACGGGGGCGCCGGATGCGCTCTATGGCGGCCCGCCGGTGACGGCGATGCTGGTCCAGAACACCAATCCGGCCAATGTCGCGCCGGACCAGCGGCTGGTGAGAAAGGGTTTTCTGCGCGAGGACCTGTTCACCTGCGTGCATGAGCAGTTCATGACCGACACGGCCAAGCTCGCCGACGTCGTGCTGCCAGCGACGATGTTCCTGGAGCATGACGACATCTACAAAGGTGGCGGCAACCAGCACATCACCCTCGGCCCTAAGCTGATCGAGCCGCCGGAAGGGCCGCGAACCAACCACTATGTCAATGAGGAACTCGCCAAGCGGCTCGGCGTCGGCGACCGTCCGGGCTTCGGCCTGACCGAGCGCGAGCATATCGACATCATCCTCGGCAAGCGCGGGCTCGGCAGCTTCGACAGCCTGAAGGCTGAGAAATGGGTCGACCTGCAGCCCGGCTTCGACGACGCGCATTTCATCAACGGCTTCGGCCATGCCGACAAGAAATTCCATTTCCGGCCCAACTGGACGGGGCAGTCGGCGCCCAACCGGCCGCCGAAAAGCATGGGCCTGTTCGGCCCGGTCGGACGGCTGCCGGAATTCCCCGATCATGTCGAGCTGATCGAGGTCGCGGACGAGGAGCATCCGTTCCGGCTGGCGACCTCGCCGGCGCGCAATTTTTTGAACTCGACTTTTGCCGAGACGCCGGTGTCGAAGGCCAGGGAAGGCCGGCCCGAATTATTGCTCCATCCCGAAGATGCCGCTGCGCTCGGCATCGAGAATGGCGGCCGCGTCGAGGTCGGCAACCGGCGCGGCGACGTGGTGCTGCACGCAAAATTCTTCGACGGCGTGAAGCGCGGCGTGGTGATCGCCGAAGGCATCTGGCCGAACAGCGCGCATGAGCGCGGCGAAGGCATCAACGTGCTGACCGGTGCCGATGCTCCGGCGCCCTATGGCGGCGCCGCCGTCCACGACAACAAGGTGTGGCTGCGGAAAGCTGATGAGTTCGGCGATAGATCAGGATGGCGTTTCGTTGAATCGCCATCCTGATCTAACTCCTTGTGGAGCATGATCTTCTCCGAAAACCGGTTCCCACTTTTCGGATCATGCTCTAGCTTCCCATCTGGCCCAAGCGCCTCTCGTCGCGCCTGCCAGCTCCGGCGTCTATAGAGGCCCCTTGTCTCGGCAACGAGGGAGGATGTCATGGCCAAGGTCTCGCTTCTGGGCATTCCGCACGACGAGAATTCGTCTTATCTGCGCGGGCCGGCCGAGGCGCCGTCGCTGATCCGGCGCGAGCTTCACAGCGATGCCTACACGTCATGGTCGGAAACAGGCTTCGAGCTGACGGACCGCTTCGTCGATCACGGCGATATCGATTTCAGGCAAGGCGGCGATGCGTGGGAGCGGATCGAGAACGAGGTCGACCGCGCGCTCGACGCCGGTCACCCGCTGATCTCGCTCGGCGGCGATCACGCGATCTCCTGGCCCATACTGCGTGGCGTTCGCCGCCGCCATCAGAGCCTGACGATCGTTCATATCGACGCGCATCCGGACATCTATCATGCCTATGACGACAATCCGCGCTCGCACACCTCGCCCTTTGCCCGCATCATGGAGGAGAAGCTGGCCGACCGGCTGATCCAGATCGGCCTGCGCACCGTCAACGATCACCATCGCGACCAGTTCAAGCGCTTCGGCGTCGAGGTGGTGGAGATGCGGCATTTCAAGGAAGGTTTGCAGCTCGACCTCAAGACGCCTGTCTACATCTCAATGGACATCGACGCTCTCGATCCGGCCTTCGCTCCCGGCATTTCCCACCGTGAGCCGGGCGGCTTCACCACCCGTCAGGTGATCGGCCTGATCCAGGCAATAGACCAAAGAATAGTCGCCGCCGACGTCGTCGAATACAATCCGCGCCAGGATGTTTCCAATGTGACGGCACTGGTCGCCGCCAAACTGGTCAAGGAGATCGCCGGCATGATGCTGAAGACCAACGCTGCGGTTTGAATCAATTTGCCAAGGCGGCGTGCTAGAGGATTGTTCCGACTCTGCTTTCGACAGGGATAGACATGCCGCAACCGCTCAAGGTAGCCATCGCCGGCGCGCTCGGCCGCATGGGCCGGCAGATGGCCGAGGCAGTCGCTGCCGATCCGCGGCTGCAGCTCGTCGCCCGCTTCCATCGACCGGGCAGCATGGGCGAGGGGCTGGTCGAGCGCGACGAAGCGCTGGCGGTTGCCGATGTGGTCGTCGACTTCACCACGCCCACAGCTTCCGCCGAACTGGCCAAGGCCTGCGCGGCGCGAGGCGGTCCGGCGCTGGTCATTGGCTCGACCGGTTTCAGCGCCTCGGAACTGGCGGCGATTGCCGACGCCGCGAAGAAGGTCGCTATCGTCCGCTCAGGCAGCTATTCGCTCGGGCTCAACATGCTGACCGGCCTCGTCGAGCAGGCGGCGCGGGCGCTTGCCGCCGACGACTGCGACATCGAAATTCTTGAAGCGCATCATCGCATGAAGGTCGATGCGCCGTCCGGTACGGCGCTGATGCTGGGCGAGGCGGCCGCGCGAGGACGTGGCGTCGTGCTGGACGATGTGGCGAAGCGCGCCCGCGATAGCCTCGTTGCTTCGCGCCCAATAAGCGAGATCGGCTTTGCCGTGCTGCGCGGCGGCAGCATCGTCGGCGAGCATAGCGTGAGCTTCCTCACTGATGGCGAGACGCTCACGCTTTCGCATGCCGCCGGCGACCGCTCGATGTTCGCCCGCGGCGCCATCGCGGCTGCGCTCTGGGTCGCCGGACGGCCGCCCGGCGAATACGACATGCGCAATGTGCTGGGCTTCACTGCCTCGTGACCGGAAACCCCGCCGGACCCCATTCCGCGGCCTCTAAAACGGCTGAAAGCCAGCTGAAAGCTTGGCCATGCCATGACAGTTTTGTGGCGGTCGCCACATGAACGGCCTGGGAGCGGCCGACAGGAGGAATGCGGCGCGGCGCGCCGCCCAGTGGAGGAAAACTAGTGACCCGTTTCATCTCTAAACGCGCCCTGCGTTCAGTGGCGCTGACGCTCGCCATGGTTGGCGCTGGCGCATCGACGGCATCGGCAGCCGATAAGATCACCATCATCGTCGGCGGCATGGAAAAGCAGATCTATCTGCCGGCCGTGCTCACCCAGCAGCTCGGCTACTTCAAGGATGAGGGGCTGGACGTGGAGTTGGTGAACTCCCGCGCCGGCGTCGAAGCCGAGAACGAATTGCTGGCCGGCGCCGTGCAAGGCGTCGTCGGCTTCTACGATCACACCGTCGACCTACAGTCGAAGGGCAAATACATCCAGTCGATCGTGCAGTTCAGCCAGGCGCCGGGCGAGGTCGAGCTGGTCTCGGCCAAGCACCCGGAAATCAAGTCGCCGGCCGATTTCAAGGGCGCGACGCTCGGCGTCACCGGCCTCGGCTCCTCGACCGACTTCCTGACGCAGTATCTCGCGGTTCGCAGCGGCCTGAAGCCGGGCGACTACACGCTGCTTCCCGTCGGCGCCGGCAATACTTTCATCGCCGCCGTCAAGCAGGACCAGATCCAGGCCGGCATGACCACCGAGCCGACCATCGCTAAGCTGCTCCAGACCGGCGAGGCGAAGGTCCTGGTCGACATGCGCACGCCCGAAAAGACCAAGGAAGCGCTGGGCGGCGACTATCCCGCGGCCTCCTTCTACGTCCAGTCTAGCTGGCTCGACGGCCACAAGGACGAGGCGCAGAAGCTCGCCAACGCTTTCGTCAAAACGATGAAGTTCATCGCCGGCCATTCGGCCGAGGAGATCGCAGACAAGATGCCGAAGGACTATTACGCCGGCAGCAAGGACCTTTACGTGCAGGGCCTTGCCGGCGGCAAGGCGATGTTCACGCCGGATGGTCGCATGCCGGCCGATGGACCGCAGACCGTGCTGAAGGTTCTGTCGACCTTCTCGAAGAGCCTGCAGGGCAAGCAGATCGACCTGTCGAAGACCTATACCACCGAGTTCGTCGACGCGGCGAAGTAAGCGCCGGCAGGCAAGGGCGGACGGACCCCGTCCGCCCTTGAAAAGCAAGAGCTTGCGTCGGCCGCCTGAATCAATTCGGCGGCCGTGTTTCCGGATGCCGGCGAGCAGGCCCGCGGGCCCGGATCGCGCCATCCCCGCACCACCACAACAGGAGTGTGCCATGCAATCGCAGACCATCGCGGCGGAGAAACTGTCTCCCGCCGCGCCGCCGGCCGACGCCGCGATAGCCATCGACGATGTGACGCTGCGCTTCGTCACGCCTGACGGCCACATGATGACGGCGATCCGCGATTTCACCATGACGGTGGCGCGCGGCGAGTTCGCCTGTGTCGTCGGCCCGACCGGCTGCGGCAAGTCGACGACGCTCAACCTCGTCACCGGCCTGTTGCGTCCGACCACCGGCAATGTCCGTGTCATGGGCAATCCGGTCACCGACATCAGCCGCGACATCGGCTTCGTCTTCCAGGCCGACGCGCTGTTTCCGTGGCGCAGCGTCATCGACAATGTCGCCGCCGGTCCGCTCTTCCGCGGCACGCCGAAGAAAGAAGCCTATGAGAAGGCGCGCGACTGGATCGGCCGGGTCGGCCTTTCGCGGTTCGAGAAGCACTATCCGCACCAGCTTTCGGGCGGCATGCGCAAGCGTGCGGCGCTTGCCCAGACCTTCATCAACCAGCCCAAGATCCTGCTGATGGACGAGCCCTTCAGCGCGCTCGACATGCAGACCCGCACGGCAATGCAGGACGAATTGCTGGACCTCTGGTCTGGGCTGAAATCATCCGTCGTCTTCGTCACGCACGATCTGGAGGAAGCGGTTGCGCTGGCCGACAAGGTCTATGTGCTCACCGCCGGTCCGGGCACGGTGAAGAGCGTCTACCGCATCGACCTGCCGCGCCCGCGCGTCATGTCCGACATTCGCTACGACCCGAAATTCATCGAGATTGCCAAGGTGATCTGGAACGATCTGCGTGAGGAAGTGCAGCTCGGCCAAAGCCGTGGCTTGCAAGCGAGCCATTGAAAGGAGACTTGCCATGACCGCCATCTCTCCAACCGATCACGCCGCAGCCCGCGCCACCTCGATCGTCGCCGCGGAAGCGCAGGCGAGGGCACGGCTGCGCAAGCGCCATGCTCTGGTCATCGGCCTGCGCCTCGCGATCCTCGTCGTCTTCCTCGGCCTTTGGGAACTCTGCGCCGACTACAACATCATCGACCCGTTCTTCTTCTCCAGCCCGTCGGGCATCTGGGAACAGATCTGGTCCTGGATCACCGAGGGCACCTCGCAGGGACCGCTCTGGCTCCAGATCTATGTGACGCTGGAGGAAACCTTCCTCGGCTTCGCCATCGGCGCGGTCGGCGGCATCGTGGCGGGCATCATCCTTGGCCGCAACAAGCTGCTGGCCGATGTGTTCTCGATCTACATCAAGATCGCGAACTCCGTGCCGCGCGTGGTGCTCGGCTCGGTGTTCATCATCGCGCTCGGGTTGGGCATGGCTTCCAAAGTGGCGCTGGCCGTTGTCATGGTGTTCTTCGTCGTCTTCGCCAACGCATTCCAGGGCGTGCGCGAGGCCGACAGGGCGATGATTGCCAACGCCCAGATCCTCGGCGCCTCGCCGTTCCAGATCACCCGCTCGGTCATCATCCCTTCGGCGATGAGCTGGATCCTCGCCAGCCTGCATGTCTCGTTCGGTTTCGCGCTGGTCGGCGCGGTCGTCGGCGAGTTTCTCGGCGCCAAGCAGGGCATGGGCCTTTTGATCTCCACCGCGCAGGGCGCCTTCAACGCCAATGGCGTCTTCGCCGCCATGATCATCCTGGCGGTGATGGCGCTGGTGGTGGAGTTCATCATCACCCGCTTCGAAAACTATGTGGTAAAGTGGCGCCCGGCGCCGTTCAACGAACAGGGGGCGTGAGCGATCACCGCACATCATGTGTCGACGCTTGGTGTGCGGCTTTCCCCCAAGGTGTGTGACAAAGTCATGCGCTGGTGCTATATTAAGGGCCATTGAGGAGACGGTCATGCGAAACTCCCAACCCCTGACGATCACTCTGCCGCTCGAGATGGCGCAGATGGTGAAAGACAAGGTTGCCTCGGGCGAATACGCCACCGAGAGCGAGGTCATCCGTGATGGCCTGCGTACGTTGGCTGCCCGTGACGCGGCGATTGAACGCTGGCTGCGCGAGGAAGTCGTGCCGACGATGCAGGATGCACGCGCCCACCCTGAGAGGCTGTTGACGGCCGAACAGCTGCGCCGCAATCTCTCCGAGCACATCAACGCGATCGTCGCCAAGCCGCGCTCCGGTGCATGAAATATCAGGTCAGGTTCCATGCTGCCGCCGAGCGAGACATTGCCGAGTTGCTGAGCGAGCTCGCGCCAAAGGCTGGCGTGGCAACCGCTTTGCGTTTTGTAGGGCGCATTGTCGACTATTGCCTCGACTTTGAGACTTTTCCGGAGCGGGACGCGCGCCATGACGAAATCGCACCTGGTTCACGCACCGTAGGATGGCGCCGACGCGCGACGATCGCGTTCGAAATCGTGGATGACAAAGTGGTCATCCTCCGGATTTTTTATGCGGGTCGTACGCTCGAATTGCCGGACGAAGAGTCCGAACTTTGACGTAAGCCTTTAAGCCAGGGGCAGCCGGACCTCGACTTTGAGCCCGCCCGCGGCGGCGTCGCCCAGCGTGACGCTGCCGCCGGCATTCTCGACCACCTCGCGCACGATCGCCAGGCCGAGCCCGCTGCCTTCCTCTGCCGAGCCGGTGAGGCGGTAGAAGCGTTCGAAGACGTGCTCCCGCTCCTCGGCCGGAATGCCGGGGCCGGTATCGGCCACCGTCAGCACGCCCTCGCGATCGACCATCGCCAGCCTGACAGTCACCGCGCCGCCAGCCGGCGTGTAGCGCAGCGCGTTGTCGACCAGGTTGACGATCATCTCGCGCAGCATCGTGCCGTCGCCGATCACCGCCACCGGTCCGTTCTCCTCGAGGCCGAGGTCGATGTCGCGCTTGATCGCAGCCGGCGCCTGCGCTTCCAGCACATGGCGGGCGGCTTCGGTGAGGTCGATGCGGTCGGCACGCGGCCGCCGGCTGCCGGGTTCGGCGCGCGAGAGTGTGAGCAATTGTTCAGCGAGCCGCGCCAGCCTGCCGGAACTCGCTTGCAACGCGACCAGCGCCTCCTGGCGCCGGTCGGACGCGGTTTCGCGCAAGGCATAGCTTGCCTGCGTCGACAACAGCGCCAGCGGCGTGCGCAACTGGTGCGCGGCATTGGCGATGAAGCGTCGCTGCGCCGCCATTTGCGCCCGCACGCGCTCCATATAGGCGTTGAGCGCCTCGATCAGCGGCCGGATCTCGCTCTGCGCGCCCGGGACCTCGACCGGATCGAGATCGCTGCGGCTTCGCGAGCGCACGGCGTCGCGCAGCCGGATCAGCGGCGCCAGGCCGCGGCGCAGGCCAAGCAGCACGAACACGCCGGCAATGGCCACCAAGGCAAGCTGCTGGGCGAAGGCGCTGAGCCACAGGCGCTTGACCATGGCGTCATGTCCGGCGAGCGTGACGCCGACCGTGACCTTGATCGGCGAATCGGTGCCGGCGCCGATCACGGCATGGCTGAGCGTTGCCAGGCGCAGCCGGTGATCGCGGTAGGCGGCCTCGACGCTGCCGCGCTCCGGCGCCTCGGGCAGGTCCGGATAGCCGCTCAGCAGCCGCCCGCCGGCGGTCTCGACGCGATAATAGACGCTGTCGCGGTCGCCGGTGTCGAACATCTCGATCGCCGCCGGCGGCACGGTGGCGTCGAGCGCGCCGTCGGCCATCGCCACCTGCTCGGCGATGGCGCGTGCCGAGCCGACCAGCATGCGATCGGTGACGAGGTCCGCCGTCGCCAGCGCGTTGCGCTGGCTGGTCCACAGATTGATGGCGGCGAGCCCAGCCAGCGGCAGCACCACCCAGGCCAGCAACTGCAGGCGAAGGCTGCCGAACCGGAGCCTGTCGATTTTCATGGCGCCGGATCGTCGTGGCGCAACAGGTAGCCCAGGCCGCGCAAGGTGGCGATCTGGACGCGCGATCCCTCAAGCTTCTTGCGCAGCCTGTGCACATAGATCTCGATGGCGCTGGGGTCGGCGTCGGTGTCGAAGTCGTAGATCGCAGTCGAGAGGGCCGCCTTGCTCACCGTGCGACCGGCCTTGACGACGAGCTGCTCCAACACCGCGTGCTCACGCGGCGTCAGCGACAGCGTCGCGCCGGCAAGCGAGAACAGCCTGGTGTTGGTGTCAAAGGTGAGATCGCCGCAGGCAACGACCGGCGCGGTGCGGTCGTTGGCGCGGCGCAGCTGCACGCGGATGCGCGCTTCCAGCTCCTCGATCTGAAATGGTTTCGCCAGATAGTCGTCGGCGCCTTCGTTGAGGCCCTTGACCCGGCCGTCAAGGCTGGCATTGGCGGTAAGCACGATAACCGGAACCGGGTTGCCGCGTGCCCGCAGTCTTTTCAGCACCTCCATGCCGCCCATGCGCGGCAGGGCAAGGTCGAGGATGATCAAAGCGTGATCCCCGGCGGCTAAAGCATGCTCGACATCCTCGCCGTCATGCACGACGTCGACGACATAGCTCGCCTGGCGCAGCGTCTTGCTCAGCCAATCGGCCAGTTCGCGATTGTCCTCGACAAGCAGCAGCCGCATCGTTGTCGCTGTTCCTCCCAACGGCGTCGACCTTCGCCAAGGGGCGGCAGGCGGCGTCCAAATTGGTTCCCGAGGCAACCGATAGTATCGATCCGCGCGCAAGGCAAATGTGGTTTCTCGGCGGCCGCCACCCCGGTCATGGTGCCTGCCCAGCCACCTGTTCGGTCGTGCAAGTGATAAAACCGAACCGTTCGGTTCAATTAATGTTGACGGTTCGTATTGGCAGGGTGAACACCGGCACCTGCTATCCAGGTGCCGCATCGCGCGACGATCCCCGTAACCAATTGATATCAAATGACAAGAATGTGGCCGCCGCGTCGTTCAGTCGATTTCAAGATCGAACCGAACGGTTCGGTTCACAACTTTTCGTGATTGGAAATGGCAACAGGGCCGACCCATTTCGGGGTGGTCCGAGCGACGCGAATTTCCATTACGGCACGCCACTAGACGGACACGACTTTTGAAATCTGGAGTATCTGAAATGAACAAGATTGCTTTTGCCGCCGCTGCTTTCCTCATTGCCACGGGCAGCGCTTTCGCCGGCAGCGACCATTACGGTTCCGACAATGTCAACCAGCCGGCCGTAACGGCCCCCGCGGGCAACGTCGACAACACTGTCACCGGCTCGATCCGCAAGCTCGACAAGTTCGAGCAGCGCGAGTTCCACATCACACCTGATCAGAACCAGCCGCAGTCGGGCCAGGGCATCTGGGGCCGCTAACCGACCCCTCCTAACCCGCTTCAACCAACAAACTTCAAATCTGGAGTAACTCAAATGACCAAGATCGCTCTTACCGCCGCCGCCCTGCTTGTCGCCACTGGCGCCGCTTTCGCTGGGTCCGACCACTACAACCCCAACGAAGCCAACCAGTCGGCCGCTTCGGTCGACACCTCGATCACCGCTTCCACGAACAACTCGGACGCGGACGCACAGAAGCCGGTCGTCACGGGCGCTGACCACAATTTGTTCGGCAACCGCTAATCGGTTCGCCTGGCGAACCTTCGAACCAACAACCTTGAATGTGGAGTAACCCAAATGACCAAGATCGCTCTTACCGCCGCTGCCCTGCTTGTCGCCACTGGCGCCGCTTTCGCTGGGTCCGACCATTACAACCCCAATGAAGCCAACCGGCCGTCCGCCTCGGTCGACACCTCGCTCACCGCTTCGATCAAGAAGTCGGACGCGAACGTTCAGAAGCCCGCGGCTCAGGCTCCGGCCCAGGATCTGTTCGGCAATCGCTGAACGGCCTGGTCTTCCCAGACTTCAAAGCGGCGGGCTTGTCCCGCCGCTCTGTTTTTCTGCAGCCGGCTACCGCCGGTTTGAATCGCATCACAAGTATTTGTCATCACAACCATTTGTAATCGTTTGTCTTTTTCTGAGCGAAGTCCGATCCGATACTGCCATGGCCGCTGAAAAGCGAACGCGCCGGGAATAAACCCAGGCCGCCGCGGGTCTTTTCGGCAGCGGGGCCATCCTCCCAAGGCCATCGCCCGACGAAACCAAACGGACAAGGAAAACCGAAATGACCAGGATCGCTCTCACCACTGTCGCAATGCTTCTCGCGATGGGCTCCGCATTCGCCGGCAGCGACCACTACGGCGCCGATGGCGTCAACCAGGCAGCCGCCGTTGGCTCCGACACCAGCGTCACGGCTTCGATCCCGAAGCACAACACAGTCAAGCCGGCCCCGAAGGTCGACACCGAGATGAAGACTGGCGCGACCGGCGCTGCGGATTGGCCGGGTCCGCCATCGGACAACTGGGGCAATTGAGCTCGTCTTTGAAAATATTGAAGGCGGCGGGCTTGCCCGCCGCCTTGCTTATGGGCCGCCATGCTTCGGGCTACGTCAAATCCTTCGGCCGAACAAAATGCGTCAGTCGGGCGCCACGGAAGTCGAGATCGGCCCAATCCTCGTCCAGCGTGAACCGGGCAAGAGCTGCCGTCGGAAACTTCGCTTCGATCTTCTTGAAAACGCTCTCATCCGTTCCGGGGCCGGCCAGCCGCAACACAAAATGCTGCAGCCCGGGATTGTGGCCGATCACTATCAGGCTCGCTGCCTTGGCCTGCCGCACGCGCGCCAGGATCGCACCGGCAGCCGCCTCGTAGAGTTCGTCGGCGAATTGCGCCGGCACGTTCTTCGGCAGTTCGGCCGCGACCAGCCGCCAGGTGTCGCGCGTGCGCAGCGCCGGCGAGACCAGCGCCAGATCCGGCAACCAACCGCGTCGCGCAAGCTCTCGCCCCATCAACGGAGCCGTCTTCAAGCCGCGCGGGCCTAGCGGCCGGTCGAAATCCTCAAGCTTGGGATCGTCCCGGCTCGACTTGGCGTGGCGGAGGATAAGAAGTTGTCTCAGGGGCATCGATCAGGACCAGGGAATCTCGACGTTGAAATCCTGCCCATGCCTACCACCGTATCTCGCTCCCGTCTCGGTATCGAAAGCAGCCGTCAGCACGCCACAAAGACGAAGAGGCCCACGTGCCGCTCATCCTTGTCCCATTTGACGGCAATGTCGGCCTCGGTGATCCAGACTCCGGATCGAACGTGGATCGCGCTGATAATTGAGCCATCAGGTTCATACAGGTAGAAATAGGCCGTGTCGCTTTGCGGTCCGTCCTTTCTTCGTACTCGAAGACGCCTGCAAGATCGCCTTTGGTGCGGACCGCGCTGTCGAAAACGTCCAAAGCCCAGTTCCTAGAGCAGCGTTGAGATATCCCGCGCGCCATGCACGACACGCACGACATCGATCCGTTCCGCTGCGAGCCTGTTGAGAATGAGATAGTTGCCGATGGTTAGCGCACGCGTGTCGGCCCCGATATCGGATCTTCGCGGTCCGGATTCGGGGAAGGCAGCGAGCTGTAGAATGCGTTCTGCGATTGCATCGAGAAAATGATCGGCGGCGCGCGGGCTATCCTTGGCAATGGAAAGCCAGATATCGGTCAAGTCATTTTCAACCGCCGGGCTGCGGACGATCGGCAGACCTGCCATGGATTACTTCTTGGCGGCATCGATAAGACGATCCCGAGCCTTCCGCTTGATATCGTCTATATCGAAAGGAACGAATGGACCGCTTTCCAGCCCCTCGGTCCAGGCTTTGCGCAGTCGCTCCACCTCGGCTTCCCGGAGAGGTTGCCGCAAGCGCCACTCACGCAGCGCCTCGCGGATCACCTCGCTCGCCGAGCCGTACCGCCCGCTCTCGACGGCATCTTTGACCATCTCAAGCAATTCTGGTGAAAGCGCCACGCTGACTTTTTCGACCGCTGCCATGGAAACTATCTCCTCATAGGATGGTAGTAATTATTGCTACCATCCACAAGGTTATGGCGTGATCCGCGCCAGCTGCTCGAGGTCGGTCTCCTCGCGCAGCGGATCGGGCGCCATCACCACCGAGGTAGCGTTGTCGGCGTCGTCGGCGAAATGGGCAAGCACGGTGTGGCCCTTTTCCATGCGCGCCTTGCCTTCGGCAACCAGACCCAGCGCCAGCGGGTAGAGCCGGTGCTCCACCTTGAGCACCCGCGCGGCAAGCGTGTCCTCATTGTCGCCGACCATCACCGGCACGGCGGCCTGCGCGATGATCGGGCCGTCATCCATCTCGGGCGTGACGAAATGCACCGAGCAGCCATGGATGCGAACACCGGCGCGGATGGCCCGCGCATGCGTGTCCAGACCCTTGAAGGCCGGCAACAGGGCAGGGTGGATGTTGACCATGCGCCCCTGCCATTTCTCGACCAGACCGCGGCCGAGGATCCGCATATAGCCGGCCAAGGCTACGATGTCGGCGCCGAAGCCGACAAGCGCGGCGTCGAGCGCGGCGTCATAGGCATCCTTGCTCGGATGGTCGGCGCGCTGGATGACCTTGGTGGCGATGCCGCGCGACTGGGCGATGCCGAGGCCGGCCGCGTTCGCGCGGTCGGAAATGACGCCGACGATTTCCGCCGGATAGGTTGGATCGCTGGCCGCCGCGATCAGCGCCGTCATGTTGGACCCGCGTCCCGAGATCAGGACGACCGTGCGTTTCCTGCTCATAGGCCGATCGACCCCCGATAGATGACGCCGGCGTCGCGGCGCGGGACGATGCGGCCAATCGGCGTCACCGTCTCGCCGGCTTCCTGCAGCACCGCCGCGACCTGCGCCGCCTGGCCTGAAGCGACGGCGAGGATCATGCCGATGCCGCAATTGAAGGTGCGCATCATTTCTTCCGGCGCGACGCCGCCGGTCCTGGCCAGCCACGAGAATACCGGCGGCACGTCAATCGCCTCGAGGTCGAGCTCGGCGGAAAAATCCTTGGGCAAAACGCGCGGAATGTTTTCGGGAAAACCGCCGCCGGTGATGTGGGCCAGCGCCTTGATGCCATGCGTGTTGCGGATCGCTTTCAGGATCGACTTCACATAGATGCGCGTCGGCTCGAGCAGCGCCTCGGCGAGGCTGAGCTCCTCGTTGAATGGCGCCGGATCGCTCCAGCCGAGGCCGCTCGCGGCGACGATCCGGCGTACCAGCGAAAAGCCGTTGGAGTGCAGGCCGGACGAGGCAAGGCCGAGCAGCACGTCGCCTTCGACGATGTCGTCGGTCGGCAGCAGCTGGCCGCGCTCGGCAGCGCCCACGGCGAAGCCCGCAAGGTCGTAGTCCTTGTCGTGATACATGCCGGGCATCTCGGCCGTCTCGCCGCCGATCAGCGCGCAGCCGGCCTGCCGGCACCCTTGCGCGATGCCGCCGACGATTGAAGCGCCCTGGTCTGGGTCGAGCTTGCCGGTCGCGAAATAGTCGAGGAAGAACAGCGGCTCCGCGCCCTGCACGACGATATCGTTGACGCACATGGCGACGAGATCGATGCCGATCGTGTCGTGCTTGCCGGCATCGATGGCGATCTTGAGCTTGGTGCCGACGCCGTCATTGGCGGCGACCAGCACCGGATCGGTGAAGCCGGCGGCCTTCAGGTCGAACAGTCCGCCGAAGCCGCCGATCTCGCCATCGGCGCCCGGCCGGCGCGTGGCGCGCACCAGCGGCTTGATCTTCTCGACCATCAAATTGCCGGCATCGATGTCGACGCCAGCCTCGGCGTAGGTGAGCCCGTTTTTGCGCTTGGCCTTGTCGCCCTTGCTCATCGTCGGCTCGTCCTTGTTTCCATTGCCGGCTCTTCGCATGAATGGTTTCGGGGAGCAAGGCGCGAGCGCCAATCTCCCCCCTTGAGGGGGAGATGTCCGGCAGGACAGAGGGGGGCGCTGTCCCGCTGGCATATCAGGGAAATCTCTATTCAACTTTCAGATTGCCTGCTGACTGCTGTCCTCGCCAAAACCCAATGTCGGCATTCCTTTGCCCCCTCTGGCCTGCCGGTCATCTTCCCACACGGCGAGATCAGCAGGTCCTCCCTTGCGCCCACCCGCTATCTCACTCATCTTTTTCTCTACAAGAACACGACAGGACATCACGTGACCCTTCCCAACATGATCACGATCATGCGGCTGCTGCTCGTGCCTGCGGTGGTGCTCGCCATGCTGCAGGCGCGTTGGGACTGGGCCTTCGCCGGATTCCTCGTTGCCGGCATCTCCGACGGCGTCGATGGCTTCATCGCGCGTCGCTGGAACCAGTCGTCCAGCCTCGGCGCCTATCTCGATCCGATCGCCGACAAGCTTCTGCTTGTCTCGGTCTTCGTCGTCATGGGTTTTGCCGGCGAACTGCCGCTGTGGCTGGTGGTGACCATGGTCTCGCGCGACGGGCTCATCGTCTGCGCCGTGCTCTTGTCCAGCGTGATGAGCCATCCGGTCGAGGTGAAGCCGCTCTTCGTGTCGAAGGCCAACACCGCCGCGCAGATCGTGCTGGCGGCGCTTGTGCTGGGCGAACTTGCCTTTTCCGTGCACCTGGACCCGTTGCGGACCGCGCTCATATTGCTGACCGGGGTCTTGACCGTGGCTTCGGCCGCGGCCTATCTCGTGGCCTGGCTAAGGCATATGAGCGGCTATGGCGAAGGCTCCCGGACGAGCAACTCCCAGACCGGCGACATCAAGCCGGGCATCGGCAAGCCGGGCGGCTCCAACACGGGCGCCTGACGGTGAAGCCGCGGCGATCGCGGCCGACGACAGCTCGGGCGGGCTTCGCCGCCAGGTCTTCTTCTGGCTGGCAACGGCGGTCCTGCTGGCGCTGTTCCTCTACATCTTCTCGGGCATCCTCCTGCCTTTCGTCGCCGGCATGGTGCTCGCCTATTTCCTCGACCCGGTCGCCGACCGGCTGCAGCGGCTCGGCCTCTCGCGCCTGATGGCGACCGTGGTGATCCTGATTGCGTTCATCGTCGTGGTGGTGCTGGCCTTGGTCATCCTGGTGCCGGTGCTGGCCACCCAGATGGCCGATTTCGCCCGCAAGCTGCCGGAATATCTCACCCGCCTGCAATCGCTGATCACCAGCTTCGACCCGAAATGGCTGGAGCAGCGTTTCGGCGTCAACGCCGCCGGTCTGCGCGACGGGCTGAATTCGCTGCTCACCTCCGGCTTCAGCCTGCTCACCACCGTCTTCACCTCTATCTGGAGCTCCGGCGTAGCGCTGGTCTCGGTGGTGAGCCTGTTCGTCGTCACCCCGGTCGTCGCCTTCTACATGCTGCTCGACTGGGACCGCATGGTGGCCGAGGTCGACGGCTGGGTGCCGCGCGATCATGTCGAGACGGTGCGCGCGCTTGCCCGCGACATCAACACCGCCACCGCCGGCTTCGTGCGCGGGCAGGGCACGCTCTGCCTGGTGCTGGGCGCCATGTATGCCACGGGCCTGACGCTGACCGGCTTGAACTTCGCCATCCTCATCGGCTTCTTCGCCGGGCTGATCTCCTTCATTCCCTATGTCGGCTCTTTGACCGGGCTGGTGCTCGCCGTCGGCGTCGCCTTCGTCCAGTTCTGGCCGGACTGGACCATGGTGGTCGCCGTGGCCTGCGTGTTCTTCGTCGGCCAGTTCATCGAGGGCAACATCCTGCAGCCGCGGCTGGTCGGAAAGAGCGTCGGCCTGCATCCGGTGTGGCTGATGTTCGCGCTGTTTGCCTTCGGCGCGCTGTTCGGCTTCGTCGGCCTTTTGATTGCCGTGCCGGCCTCGGCGGCGATTGCCGTGCTGGTACGCTTCGCCATCGCCCGTTATCTCGAATCGCCGCTTTACAAAGGCAACGGCACTCAGCCCGCGCTGCCCTTGCCGGCCGACCGCGGCGGCGGCCATCGCTCGACGCGGGGCTGAAATGGCTGCTCAGCCAGCCGACCCGCCGCGCCAGCTGCCGCTCGATCTCGGCCACGGCACCGGCTATTCGCGCGACGAGCTCGTCGTCTCGGGCACCAACGCGCAAGCGGCATCGCTGATCGACCGCTGGCCGGACTGGCCGTCGCCGGTCGTGGTGCTGGCCGGGCCGCCCGGCTCGGGCAAGACGCACCTCGCCCGCATCTGGCACGATAGGGCGCACGCCGTCGCCATCGATCCCGGCCGGATCGGCGAGCACATTGCCGGGCTCGGCAGCAGGCCGGCGCTCATCGACGACATCGACAAGGCGGCGGTCGACGAGCCGGGCCTGTTCCACCTGATCAACGCCGTGCGCGGCGCGGGCTCGACGCTGCTTTTGACGGCGCGGCGTTTCCCCTCCGCCTGGCGCGTCGCGCTGCCCGATCTCATCTCGCGGCTGAAGGCGGCGGCGACGGTCGAGATCCACGAGCCGGACGACCTTTTGCTTGCCGGCGTCATCACCAAGCTCTTCGCCGACCGCCAGGTCGAGGTCGAGCCGCATGTGGTGCAATATCTGGTGCGCCGCATCGAGCGCTCCCTCGCCACCGCCATGCGCATCGTCGAACGCCTCGACCGCGCAGCCCTCGAACGCAAGACGCCGATCACCCGCGCCTTGGCCGCCGAGACCGTGAGCGCCATGGACGAAGGGCAGGGCGAGTTCGATATTTAGCCATCGACAGCGCCCGGCGGTTACGCCCATAGCCCGGCCAGATGCTGGGCCAGAAGATACACGCCTGTGTGCGCCGCGATGTAACAGGTGGCGACAAGGACGAAAAACATCAGGCTGGCGGACCGCGACCGCGCGACGTCACCCGGTCTCTTGCTCGGCCGGTTGTTCCAAACCCAGAGCGCAGCGCACAGAATTGCCCAGACCACCATGACCGGAACGGCAAAGCCGTAATAGCCTAAATAGGCCGGGCCGATCAGCGACAGCACCGCCTCGACAACAGGCATGGGAAATCCCCCTTTTTTCAAAGCTTAGACCGGCGACAAAGTTGGAAGCGAGGGACTATTCAAGCCACAGCCGGTGTGTCCGTGATCAACCTGTGGGAGCCCGCGGCCTAGCCGTCCCATTTCGGAACAGTCTTTCCGGCATCGCTCTTGCAAGGCAGACAATGCCGGTTGATCCCGGTCCCGGTCGCGTTCCTGATCGGGTTGTAGGCTCGCCGGGCTCGAGGTGTTGGGGTTCTCGCCCGGCGGGTTTACCGTTCCTCCGAACTGCGGCCTTGAGCTAGACTATCAAATGGTCTATTTGGATGGACCAACACGTGGTCCATTAGAGGTTGTCATGCAGATATCCGTGACAGACGCCAAGGGGCAACTGACCGAACTGGTGAGGCGCGCCGAGGCTGGAGATGAGATTATCCTGACCCGCCACGGTCACGCGGCCGTGCGTCTCGTCCCGGTACGGTCCGCGCCGGACCGGAAGCACCGCCGGAGCCTGCTGCAGGCCGTCCGGGCCTCCGGCGCCGCGAAAGTCAGTGCCGGCCCGCCTGCTACGCGCAGCCAGGATTTCCTCTACGGCGATGACGGCCTGCCGGAATGATCGCGGTCGATACTTCGGCCTTGATCGCCATCGTCCTCGACGAGCCGGCGGCGGACGCCTGTATCGCTGCGCTTGAAACGGAAGACGAACTTCTGATATCGGCCGGAACCGTAGCCGAGCTCCTGACTGTTGCCGCACGACGCGGCGTGGCCGAGGAAGTGCAATCCCTGCTCCACGGGCTCGGCTTCGAGATTGCGCCAGTCACGGAAGGCGCGGCTCGGCGTGTTGCCGAGGCTTACGCGCGATGGGGCAAAGGCATCCACGCCGCGGCGCTCAACTTCGGCGACTGCTTTGCTTATGAAGTGGCGAAGGACCGGGCCTGCGGGCTGCTCTATGTCGGCGACGGGTTCTCCAAGACCGACATCGAAGGCGCGATTTGAGCGATCCGGAAGTGGCCGCCCAGGGTTGTCCTGGGGAAGAGGCAATGGTCGGAGTGGCGTGATTCGAACACGCGACCCCCTGATCCCAAATTTGAGGAGATTGCTCGCCTCCCGTTTCATTCTGTTTCCGGTGGTATGTCAACCTGTTGATTTTAAACGACTCACCATTGTACCCTCTATCATATGGTTTCCGGGTGTTTTCGTCATCCGTGACGACCCGGTGACGACCCAGAGGAAAATTGCTTTGACCACGAAGATCAAATTGACCAAGCGCGTTGTCGATGCCGCCATGCCGCGCTCGGGGAGGTTTGTCTTATTCGATAGCGAGATCAAAGGATTTGGCCTCCGGGTCTTTCCGTCTGGTTTGAAGTCGTGGGTATTCGAGTACAAAGCCGATGGCGGTGGACGACGAGCTACGACCAAACGGGTCACCATTGGCAAAACGGACGAGTTCACCCCAGACGAAGCGCGCAAGATCGCTGACAAACTTCGATCGAAAGCCAAGATCGGTCAAGATCCTCAAGCCGAAAAGGCCGAAAAGCGCGAGGCAGCGACCGTCTCGAAGGTCGCGACGGAGTTTCTTGCCACGCATGTCAACGCAAAGCGCAAGGCAAGCACCAGGGCAAATTATGAGGACATCCTGAACCGGATAGTCACGCCAGCGCTCGGGAGTAAGAAGGCGAGAGATGTGACGCGAGCCGACATCGCAAAGCTGCATCTCGGTCGCAGCAAGACTCCCTTTCAAGCGAACCGGATATTGGCGGTGCTTAGCTCGATGTACGCCTTTGCCGGCAAGCATGGACTTGTGCCGGAAGGCTACAATCCTGCCAGGGGCATCGAAAAATTTCCTGAAACCTCGCGGGAGCGCTGGCTTTCCCCCGACGAGTTGGGACGGCTCGGCGCGTCAATCCGATTGGCTGAGACCGAAGGAATTCCGTGGAGTATCGACCCCACAAAAAAGTCAAAGCACGTACCGAAAACGAAGCGCGAAACAGCTATAGGTGAACATGCGGCGGCAGCACTTCGTCTTCTTATCTTCACCGGGGCGCGTCTCCGCGAAATCCTTCATCTGAAGTGGTCGGAGGTGGATCTAGAGCGCGGTCTGCTGCTCTTGTCCGACTCAAAAACCGGCAAGAAGACAATAGTGCTTAACGCCCCTTCCATCGAGGTCCTTTCCAAGCTTCAGCGAGTTGGCCTTTATGTAATCGCGGGCGAGTCGGCTGGGAGTGATGAGGAGAAGCCGCGGTCGGACCTCAAACGACCTTGGGCAGTGGTTACACGTCACGCCGATCTAGAGGACCTTCGCATACATGATCTACGCCATAACTTCGCCAGTTTCGGCGCGGGGGGCGGCTTGGGACTTCCAATTATCGGGAAGTTGCTCGGCCACGCCCAAGCTTCCACAACGCAACGGTATGCCCATCTCGACGCCGACCCGCTTCGTCGCGCGACCAACACCATCGGCAACACGATCGCCACCGCAATGGGCGAAGGCAAGACGTCAAGCGACGCGAATCTGTTGAAGCTAGGGAAGCTATAGCCGAAATTGAGAAACAGCTGCTATCGGACAGATATTCAATTATCCAAACATATCCAAGCTGCTGGCTGCGCCGGTTGAGGTCGACTGCGTTGATTTGGGCAGAAGGAGGCTCCAGTGAAAGAGATTATCCGAGGACATAGCACGGATCCTAAGGAGCAACTTTGTAATGCTGTCCTGACGGGAAAAATGACGCCGGAGGAGGCGGAGCGACAGGCAATCGAGCTCGGCGTAGAGCTTCAGTCGACTCCCGGTGATGACCCGATGGAAGAGCCATGGTGGTCTATGGAAATGGCCATTGCTTGGATCGTCTGGAGGCAAACGGAGGGTGTCCAAAGCGCTTGGACTGCATTCCGGTCTAAGTGCCGGCGATGGAGCAGGTTCGAAGGTGAAGTATTGGATATCGACTTTCTAGATGCGGGAGCGGACGACGTCGGAGCCAGTCGAAATCAACATGACGAGATAATCGTCCTCGACGGCCATCCCTGGATTCCCCCGTCGTTATCCGCCAACCAACGGGTTCGGGGCTGGAAACTGACCGAACTGAAGTCAGCATCCCTAGACGATCTCGATGTGGAGTGGCGCAAAGAGAAGTGGAAGAACCTTCGGGGGCCACTTATGGACAGCGCTGCCGGCAAAAATGAACTTTGGATCAAACTCGCGGCCTCGGATCTCGTCGCCTCGGCGTTCGATCTTAATATCAGCGAGATTGTCGACATTCCGTCGAAAAGCTGGCCGCATCTGGAATACGGGGGCTCGGGAGTCTTAGGCTTTCACGACCAACCTGGACGTTACCAGGATGTTCGGCTCACTAGAATCGATGTGTTGCGGTTATGGACACGTTTAGCGGGCGAAGAAGGTTGTCGCCAAGAGTCAAAAATAAATAAAAGTTCAGAAACCAACGCGGGAGACGGGTTTGAGTCAATAAGAACGAATATGTCAGGAGAAGAAATTAGGGCATTCGACGCCATTAAATGTATGATTGACGATGGCAAGGTTTTTTATTATGAAAGAAAAAAACAGATTACATCCGAGGTGAATAAATATATAGAGAATAATAAGGATAAATTTGGCAGTGAATTTCATCCTGTTTCAGAAAAGTCAATACGCGCCGCGAGAAGGGCGATGAGTAAATTATACCCGGATATCGTAAGATAGGTTTATATCTGTCTGTTATGTATTGTCATGAGTGAAATGCTCGGACCGTTCCTCCGTGTGGCACGCAGTTGATGAGATTTAGGTCTGGTCCTGTTCCCGTCGCTCGGGTCGCGAAGCAGAACCCGCTACGTCGTAGGTTGGCCGTTGGGATTAAGCCGCTCATCGTTCGAATGCGTTAGTGATCCGCAGATTGCCGCAATTTGCCGCTCTTTGTCTCGATACTGTGCCGAACATTGCCGCTTTATCTCGGTGACTATGAGGTTTCATCGCGTATCATTCTGACTGTCACAGTGTCGTGACGGATCAGGATGGTGTAAAAATGAATAAAGAGCGGAAAATAAAACCAGGAATGCTAAGAACGGAGGCAGCTGCGCGATATACGGGACTTTCGGTATCTACCCTTGAGAAGCTTAGGATCGCCGGTGGTGGTCCTATTTACTGCCAGCCGACGCGAGCCGTACTTTACGATCCTGACGACCTCGATCGATGGCTCGCTTCCCATCGCCGGTCCTCGACCTCTGTGAGAATCGGAGCCAGCCATGATCGAGTCGGCGAGAACAAGGAGGGCGATGATGCATGATTCGCTGCAACTCTTTGACAACTGCCCAATCAAACGCGAACTCCGGATGGTCAGCCAAGTACAATGTCTGGTCCTAGTGTCGATGGGCCTGTTTACCAAAAATCGCACGATGCGATGTCGGTTGGCGACGTCGTGTGGGCGTTGTCGGCAGGAGAAGACGCGGCGGCCATATTGTTGCAACTCCAGGAAACTTTCAGCACGATTGAGACCGGCTACAGGGTAAGAAAACAGCAGGCCGTGCTGCGGACCTATGCCATCGCAAGCTACCTACGCGGCAACCACGCTGCCTGGTTAGAATTCTGTGGTCGCCCCGAATGGGACGGTCGCTCCAAACGACCAACCCCCGAAAAGTCCAGCTTTGCGCTCCGGTACGCGCTTCGTTTCGCTATCGGCCCATCTGATGCAGCAACGAAGGACGTCAGCCGCTATTTTCGCATTCTTCGACCGCACTTCGATCGACAAGTGCCCGTGGAGAAGGTGGAGGAGATGATGAACGAAGCCGGTGGGCTTGTTGCCCTCGGTAAGCCTCCCAAAGTTGGAACGGCGACGCCCTCGTCCGACGATCCAAAATGGACCGAGGACGACTACAGGTCAGATCTCACTCGGCTGCTGAGTGAGAACCAGCTTGCGGACCGGGGGACGAAAAAAGCCAACGTTGACGACGTGTTGGACGCCGCTGCGGCTTTTCACGACCGCAATGTAGTCGTACCTCGTCGCCTAGCGTGCGAGGCTGAGGGAATAAGCTGCCTTCGGCTATTGCTGATTTCGGCCTGGCTAGTGCGCGATCGCGACGCTTGGGACGAGTTTTGCCGGTCGAAGCTATGGATAGACCGCAAGCGGAAGCCGAATCTCAATCGCCCGAGAGAGGCTTTTCACTTCATTCTGCTCGTTCTGGCCGCCCAAACCGGCGTGAACTTCAGTGCAAACCGCATCTTCGTCGCGGCAGAGGCTGCGTGGCTGGCTCTATTTGACGAGTTCTGCGCATGACGCGTCGGCAGAGGTAACGCGCAAGCTTTGGAGATGCACGCAAGGGAGGGGCCAAACTGTTGATATACACTGTTTCCCCCTCCCATCGTCTTCCTGTTCACCCATCCCTCAATCGATGATTCCAATGAAAAAGAAGCCGAAACCCAGACCCAATTTTATCCATGGCATATCGGACTTCGCGCGGCTCCATCTAGGGATCGAGGACAAGCTGCGTCGTCTCTCCGTTACGCCTCGCAACCGCAAAAAGCTTAGTGATGATGCGGTACAAAACCTTCACCTTAGAGCGCGGGCTTATCTCCCCGCAGGAAACCTTCGCGCTCGTACCTGCTTAGCCGAATGGATCCTCTCCGGTTTCATGGCTGAAGGGCTGCCTCGTGACGACGACTACTTCCATTTGACATTGGTGCCGTCTGGTTTCGCGTACCGGGCTAACAGCCACGGCCGACTCGATATCGCGGGGCTGATCGCAAGTGGCTCAATCGCGATGGAAGGACTCGACTACTTAGCGGCGATCGATGTTGGAGCTTACGTCAGTTTGCGAGGTGAGGCCGCCGGTAGGCGAGAGACGTGGCACTCCCCGCACGTGCATGCCATCGTGTGGAGCGCATCAGAGGACTATATGGAAGGCCTGGAGCACGGCCTGAACATCGCGACAGAGCCTTTTCTACCTGGGCTTCTTCCTGTGCATTTTAGGAGACTCTCATATGAGGTCTGCCAGAAGCGGCTGCTTTACGCGTTCAAATTCCCGCTTCACGAATATCAGGCGTGGCCCATGCTGTCGCCCAAAGATGCCGATCAAAAACAGCCCCCGCTGCTGTGGAAGCAGAAGCCCAAGCCTATAAGGCCAGGAACGGCGGCCGGGATTGCAAATCACCTGGCGGAATTCTCGCTGGATCAAATCACATTTGCTGGGGGGCAAGGCCGACACATTCTAGATGCCGCCTTGCGTGATGCCCGAGATGAGATGTCGTCGGCCGAGCGGCATAGAATGAAGGCGATCTACGGGCCACAGCGCAACAAGGAAAGGCAGTGACCGGTCCGGGGTTGCCTAGGCATCAACATCATCAGATGGCCCGTCTAGGACTTGAAGGCCCTCGATCTCCTGCATCACCTTCCCAGCGATACCCTGAAGATCACCATACATACCGACTGTGGACTCGATGACACCCTGGATCTGGGCTTCACGTTTGGCCCATAGCCGTGTCGCGGCCTTGCGCTCTCGGGCAAGGTCATCTTGCATGTCGGAGAACTTTTCCACGATGGCTTCGATGCGCTGCCTGAAGCGTGGACCGGTCAGATACCCGTAGACCAACTCTATCTTGGAAGCCTGACCAACCTGGGCAAGGCGAGAGTTCGCGAGCGCGATTAGGGATTGTCGCAGCATCACCGCGATGGGTAGCGCGCATCTCGGATTTGCAACGTAGACGCCGTCGATCAGATCGAAGGTTTCCACCCCAGGGGGCAGCGCCTCGGAGATCATCAAGGCTATGTCCGCCTTGGCTGCACGCTGATCGCCTCTCAGCTTAGACAGCCACCCTTGGCTCCAATTCTTGGTCCGCTTCGATTCCCACAGGATCGAGCCGCACTGTTGACCAGCCGGCCCAACGACGCGTTGCAAGACATCGCCGCCGAATTCCCCCTTGGCGACCGCCTCTATCAAATCGACGGGGAACCTGGCGGCGATAAGGGACTCAAGCTCAAGCTCAAGCACTTCTCCTTGAAGCTGCTGGGACCCTTGCTCCGCGCGGCGCTTCAATTCCTCAATCTGCCGCTGCATGCCGGCGATCTGTTCCTCCTTCTCCGCGACCTTCATTCGCAGCCCTTCTTCGGCTTCGGTCTTGGCCTTTGCGCGCACCAGAGCCAAGCCCTCCTGCACGCGCTTTTCGATGGTCAGTGCGATCTCACGCCGCTCGTCATCCAATGCGCGCTGCTGCTTCAGGAACTTCACTTGCTGCTGTTGGGCCTCGGCCAGCTTTTCATCCCGGGCCTGCAACGTGGCCTCAAGTTCGGCTAGCCTCTTGTCGCGCTCTTTCAGGTCGATCGAGACCAGCAGTTTGGCTTTGCGGGCTTCGTCGGCCTCTATCCTGCCACGTTCAATATTGAGCTTCTCAGCAACTTCAATGTCGATCGCTTGCTTGGCCGTCTCAATCTCGGCTCGCTGACGCTTCAGCTCATCTTCCTTGGCAGCCATAGCCGCATTGCTTTGAGCAAGGCGGCGCTCGTAGTCCTCTCGTGTCGCCGCAATCAACGGAGCTGCAAGGGATTCGTTGAGCTTGATATTCGTCTTGCAGCTTGGGCAGCTGATCGTCGGTTCGCTGAAAGTCCTGGGCTGTTCCGTCATCGCGATCGGTCTCCCAAAGAATCTGATTTTGGTCCGCCAGATCATACATCAGGTCTTGGCTTTGGGAAAGAACAAAAGGGGAACATTTTCGGTAATCCAGAGCGGATTTTCAGAACCAAATTGGAGCCATTCGGCTTGAAAATAGGATTAAATACCTATAATCTGGGGTTGTCCAATCCATGGAGCGCAACCAAATGTCTGGTCGTCAAGCCAAGGTCGTTACCGATTCAATGTTGCGCAAAATGCTCGCGCATACGCGCAAATCATCACAGCCTATGCGGGACCGAGTGATGATCCTTCTCTCCTGTAAGGCCGGGTTGAGGGCCTGCGAAATTGCCGGGTTGGAATGGTCCATGCTCCTCGATCCCAAGGGGAGGATTGGGAACCTGGTCGTGATCGAGGATCGTATCGCGAAACGTCAATCCGGACGACGAATCCCTCTGCATCCCAGTCTCAAGGGCGCCCTGTCCCTGCTGAGAGAAGAGGAGGGAGGCGACGGGCCTGTGATCCGTTCAAGCCGCGGTGGCGCGATGCGGGCCAATAGCGTCGTCAATTGGTTTGTCGAGCTCTATCGCGAGCTGAACTTCGAAGGGTGTTCGTCCCACTCCGGACGCCGGACCTTCATCACCACGGCCGCGCGATCGGCGCATCGCGCGGGAGGCTGTCTGCGCGACGTTCAACTCCTTGCCGGCCATCGATCTCTGTCGATGACGCAGGCCTACATCGACGGCGACACCGACGCCCAGCGCCGTATCGTTTCCATGATCTGAGATGTCGCTATGTCTGACCGAGACTACGATGTCCGTAGACCGATTTCGCGCGCGCGCATTTTGAGGATGCCTGTCGCCGAAAAGATCCTGGCGCCTTTCAATCAAGGGGATCTGGATAGCCTATGTGGCGTGTACTGCGTGATGAACGCTGTCCGATTTTTGTTCCCGGAGCTTGGACGCGAGAAATCGATTGGCCTTTTCCAAGTCCTTTCAGAAAGCCTGACCACAAACAGCGTGACGGCCCATGAGATGGTCGGGTTGGGAATCGAAATCCCCACGGTCTACGCCCTTGTTGAGGCCGCGTGCGACTACCTTCAAGAGGTACTCGAGGCACCTATCAGCATGGCCATGTTGACGTCGAAAATCCGTCGGTTCGACGATCTGTGGGCCGCGCTGAGTGAGGGCCTGGGTAACAACCAAGTCGCCATCATCGGTCTCTCTGGTCGTCACGACCATTGGACGGTTGCGTACCGTATGACCGCGAGAACAATCCGATTGTTCGACTCCGACTCGATGAAGGTTTTGCAGCGGGCGCGGTGTTCGCTTCGAGACCCGAGAGTTCCTTACCAGATCGATCCGGACGAGATCATTCTCATTCGAAGGGGAAGGTAGTTGATAGTAGATTCTAGTAGAAATCGCAGAGGTCCTTTCAACGGTGCGAAATGTCACTTTTACACTGAGGGAATCATCACCAATGATCGGTGTGCGCCGACAAAGAGCGGAACCCCATAGGTGACCCTCGAGGAATATCTCGGCTACCGTCAAAGGGTCGTTGGACTCGATCCTGACGCGATGAAAAAGATGGAGACGAAATCCCCTCCGATCGACGCTACCGATTTTGCCCTCAGGGTCGCGTACGTGATCCTCAACAGTGGAATGAGGTGGACCGTTGCCCAAGATATCTGGACCCGGATGAAACCAAGCCTGGTCGAAATAGGGGAGGTGGGGGACACGTTTGGTCACTCGGGAAAGAAAAAATCTATCAACCAGGTGATGTTCAACCGATCGGAATATTTTGAAGGATTTCGTGCGGCGTGGCAGCGGGGATCAGAGGAAGTGATCGAGTTTTGTCGGACCCTTCCTCATGTCGGTGACATAACGAAATATCACTTGGCAAAGAACCTGGGTGTTGACGTGGCGAAACCCGATGTCTGGTTGGAGCGGGTCGCTGCAACGGCGGGTGAGACCGTCCACGAATTGTGCGGACGATTGTCAAGACAGTCCGGAAACAGCGTCTCGACGGTCGACTATGTAATCTGGAAAGCCTGTCAGCAAGGATGGTGGCGGCGGGAGGGTCCTGCGGAGAGGCAGGACCAGGAAAAGGGATAGGTGCGCGGAGGAGTACTGAGGCAGCTCTGCACAACACCAAGGCACGCGGGGCGCTTCCGCGCTCTCTACCCTTTCTTCGGCTTTCTACCCGATGACAGAGGCATAGGCTGCCGGGCGCCCTTGGCGGGCTCAATCAGAAGAGACGCAGCAGGGACCCCAAGGACGGTTGCCAGAGCATCCAACGTGTCAATGGTGACGTTCTCTGAACCACGCTCAATGCGGCCGACATAGGATCGATCGATCTCTGCCGCCAATGCCAGCCTCTCTTGCGACAAACCCTGCGATGCTCGGAGTTTGCGGAGATTCCAACCAATGATCTTGCGCACGTTCATTGTGGGCAAGAAGGCAACACAAACGGCCTGACAATCGACGGACTGACAGTCTCCTATTTACTCGAGACATTGCTTACCTGGCTGGCGATCGTTGGTCCTGAATTTCGCGTGATCCGGACGCGGATGGGTGAGGGAAGGTCAGTGTGATCCCAGCTTCGCTCTGGATGTCCGCGCTGAATGAACGAGCCAGTCGATGAGTTCGACTGACATCCTGCGATGGTCGAAACCCTCCGCCCGAGCAATACCTGGAATGTCGATAGGCGGGATCAAGCAACATCCCTGAACCACTGGATTTCCACCCTGGTCCGACGATTGGCGATTTTGTTCTGTTTCGGTCCGTTGCTGGCTTGAAAATAGGAATATTTTCCTGTATCCTGATCCTGACCGGAGGGGGAACACCCGGGGAAGCTCGCGCGTAATGACGTTCCCAATTTCCCCCGCGGGCAAGCCCGCGGCTGAGTGACTGCGTCTGACATCGGCCAACGACTTCCAACAGGAAACTTGAACGCGGAACTGACCGGCAATCGGCCGGCCAGATCGGACCACTCGTGTCCAAGAAAAGGAGAAAGACCAATGACGAACCACAAACCGGACATGCTCTTTGGGGAAGCCAATGACATCAGTCGGGCGCTCGACGAGGCCGTCCTCAAGACCAGGCAGCTGAATGACGACCTCAGGATCCGGCGTCTTGGTGGGACCATTGTTATCACCGCAGGCATAGCGGCGCTCGGTCCGTCGACTATCAGGGACATCATCTCGGCCATCACCGTGTTCGATGGTTTCACTCCCGAGAACGATCCCTATGGAGAGCACGACTGCGCGGTCATGGCAGTCAGCGGGATCAAGATCGTCTGGAAGATAGACTATTACGACCTAGGCCGCCGTTACCATTCCTCCGACCCATCCGACCGAAACGTCACCTCACGGGTGATGACGATTATGCGAGCCGGCGAGTACTGACGCGCCGATATCAGCTTCCAACGAAAAGACAACGACGACTGAGGTATCGAAGCGACCGACGAGAAACTGGAGGAGAACGATCTTGTTCACGATCAATGTGCGCAGAAGGCAGTACAAACGGCTTGACAATAGACGGACTGACAGTCCCATATTTAGCTGAGGGTTGGGCGATGGCGATTTCATACTGTTGGCAGGGCGACGGGCGGCTGAGGCTCCTCCCCGAGACGATCCATGCGGCGGCTCTTGGCATCCGCCGCAGGGTTGACTCGGATCGAAGCGTTCGGAGCGACTGTAGGCTCGCCTGGCGAGCGCAGCTTGCCTCAGCGGCTCCGTCCGGGGCGAGAGCCTGCGGTCTAGGACAACGTTGATCGGGTGGTTATGTTTACTTTTGGCGGTGGGGAATACATCAATGAAAAATTGGGTTGATAAACTGTGGAATAAGCCTTGGTGGCCTTTCGCTCTCGTGTTGATCGGGGCATTTGTCCTGTGGATACTTGGATATCGTGATGATGATCCTCGTATGATTCAGCCCCCGTTGTTTCCGTTCTTGTGGATGGCCATGGCCGTGGTCGTGGTGGCGGCTTTTGCGCCGCACATATTGCGCTACCTATCGACGCGCCGAAAAGGGAAATAGTCCGTGTGCGCTTGGTCGCTGCGGCGTTGAGGCCACCGATATCGGCTGGTGTCCTGCCGAAATACAACATGCGAAGTCAGCGTGAGCGAAAGCTCGCGCGGATGATGAATCGGGAGGCATATCTTAGCCTCGCTGTCCACGCCACCAACCGCCCGGCGCCAGTTGGTGGTTTTGGTTAGTCGTCGCAACGAGGGGTGAACCAGTGGCAGAAATAATGTTTCACAATAAAATTAAAGATATCGAAGAGATTGTCTTTCACTATAAGAACGCGGTTCGAAACTATGCCACGTACTCGGGTCGCCTTAGCAGAAAGGGATTCTGGTATTTCTACGGCACTGTGAACATAATTCTCATAGTCTCCCTCGCAGTCGATTCCGCGCTAAAAACGGATATTTTTCTCGATCTAGCGGTTCTCTTTCACATAATCCCTTACTTTTCCGCACTTGTGCGACGTTTGCACGATGCGGGATACAGCACGTGGGCAGTCATACCGTGCATGGTACCGCTGATCGCATTGATCTTCGCATCGATGGCTTCTGAGAAAGGGCCGAACGAATATGGATCTCCCCCTGTACCATATTCGCCAGGGGCGCGCCAAAATCCAAACGCTATGCCGCAGCCTAGGCCGCTCCAGGCTCATGCGAGGCCTGGAGATTTCAAGACTGGCGAACCGCCGATCGAAAAGTTGGAGCGGTTAGCCGAGCTGCGAAACAAGGGTGCGATAACCGACGCCGAATTCGAAGAAATGAAGCGTCGCCTGCTGGGCGCCAACCCAGTTTAGGGCTTGGCCGCAAAGGGCTTGGCCGCAAGCCGAACGTGAACGGACAGGAAGTGCCCAGGACGTGGCGGGTGATGACTTCCTCGTTGCTAATCTTGCCGCGGCCTTCCCCTCTATCGCTTTCGCTCACCCGGCGGGCTTTTCACTGTTCGGTCTGCGGTAGTCGAGCCCTTTTTGGCGGCTCATCGCTGGATTGGACATCAAGCGAATAGCGCTCTGTCCTCGATCATCGCCCACGTGATTTCCACGAGCTTCAGAGCTGACGCCGACCGCGCCGTCGGCGAGCCGCCACACTCATTTGCTAAACTCTTCGGAACCCATTGCTCCGGCCCGGTTTGAATCCAGGTTGAGGAGTTAGAGTGCATGCGCAAATCGACGGGAAAACTCGTCTTCATCGAATTCCAATCGCCGACGCTGGTCGAAAGAGCTCCTGCCGACAAGGACTGGCTGCATGAGATAAAATACGATGGTTATCGGACTGAGCTTATCATTGAGGGCGGCGCAGCACGTGCCTTTACTCGTCGCGGCTATGACTGGTCGAATCGGTACAAAAATATCGTTCAGACGGCGGCGAACCTGCCGGTCAAATCCGCGATCATTGACGGAGAAGCCACCGTTCTCGGCAATACCGGCCTGCCAGACTTTCAAGCCCTCGAGCGAGAGCTGGGAAACCCGAACTCGCTGAAGCTCATGTTCTTCGCGTTCGATCTTTTGCACCTCAACGGCCGCGACCTTCGACAACAGCCGCTGATTGCGCGCAAAGCCGCCCTGCGAAACCTGCTGGAGGAGACGGCTCCGACGTTGACCTATGCCGAGCATCTGGAGGTGGAGGGTAAGGAGGTATTCGACCATGCCTGCCGAATGGGCTTGGAGGGCATTGTATCGAAGCGAGCCGACTCTCCGTACCGTTCCGGCGTTCAAACAAGCTGGCTCAAGGTGAAGTGCATCAAGAGCGACACGTTCCCGATTGTCGCTTTCGTTGAAAAGCTCGGGGCTCAGCCGCGCCGCATCGCCTCGCTTTACATTGGCAGGCGAGACGGCGACAGGTTGCTTTATGCCGGGAAGGCACAAAGCGGCTACACGCTGGAAGCAGCGCGACGGGTTCGGGAGCGGCTGGACCCGCTGATCATCGACAAGTCGCCCTTGTCGGAACCCATCAAGAAACCGAAGGCGACTTGGGTTAAGCCCGAAGTCCTGGCCGAGGTGCAATTCAGCGGCGTGACAGACCGCGGCATCTTGCGCGAGGCGGTGTTCAAGGGGTTGCGCGAGGACCTTCAGCCAATTCCAGCCAAGCCTGCGGCTCCTTCTAAGCGCCGGGCGGAAGGCAAGCATGGCGTCCCGCGAGAGAACATTCTTCAGCTGCTGCCTGATGCGGTCGCGCCATCCAAGGAAGAACTGATAGGATACTGGCGGCGGGTGGCCGACCGGGCGCTCGTTCATTTAAGCCGACGACCACTGAAGCTCGTCCGCCACGCCTACGGGGCCACGTTCTACCACAAAGGGCCGCTGCCCCCGATCCCGCCGACGGTGCACCAGCTGAAAGTCCAAAAGCGCGAAGGCGGCGAAGGCGTCCGGGTTTGGGTAGATGACCTCGACGGCTTACTTGGATTGGTCGAAATGGACGCCGTCGAGCTTCATCCATGGAACGCTACCATTGACGACATCGAACACCCCGATCAACTCGTACTTGACCTTGATCCGGGGGAAGGTGTGGCATGGGAGACTGTGATCGAGGCCGCGCTGTCGCTGCGCGACATTTTTGAAGCCGCTGGCTTGGAAAGCTGGCCCAAGGTCACCGGCGGCAAGGGCATCCATCTCACCGCCCCGCTACCGCCGAATATGACTCATGACAACTCCCGAAAAATGGCTAGATCAATCGCTCAGTGTCTCGTGGATGCCGACCCCGAGCGGTACCTTCTTTCAGCTGACCCGGCAGCGCGCGCAGGCCGGATCTTCCTTGATTACCTGCGTAACGGCCGAGGAAACACTGCCGTTGGTGCATTCTCTCCCCGGGCCCGCCTTGGCTTTCCAATCGCCCATCCAGTGACGTGGAAGCAAGTTGAAGCAGGTGTGCGGCCGCAGGCTTTTACGCTTGCTCGCCCGTTCAGACCCAATTTTAGGAAGGCTGCATAGAAGAAGATCGCGCCACCCTCGTCACGAGGCTAGATGCGCGTCATTTTTCCATTCCGAGCCTCTCACCTTCTGCTTTCCGACATGACTCGGTTTCTGCGCCCGCTTTGCCACTTTACCTCACTGCATCACGCCGCTGATCCAACTGATTCCGCTTGGCCCAATTTCTAGCTGTCCCCCAGTGATCGCATGCCCGCTGGCGGAGAGCTGCCGTCCTCGTCAGCAGGCGCAGGTGTTGAGAATAGGAGTCATGGCCTTGATGTGCGCGTCGATGCGGTTGAGGATTTCTGCGGGCACCACTTTGCGCTCTGGCAGTTGCCACCATCGTTCGTTGACAAGGGAAACGGTCTCTACCACTGCATTCATGACCGCCTGCTCGGGCAGCCGCGCCCGGCGGGCAAACGATTTCCACCGCGAGGCCGTCATCGCTCTGAACGAGCGCTCTCCTGCGAATGATAGAGCAATTGAATCTGTAGGGATGTAAGGCACGGTGGACAACAAGTCATAAGTGGGAGCGAGCGTTGGGCTGGTGCCATCTCCCTTATAAACTAACGACCAATTCTTCAGGTGCATATCGCCGTTGCCGGTGACTGCAGCTAGGGTCAGACGCCGGACAAATTCGAGAGCGGCGGAAGGTCCAACAGCTTCGTGGAGAATGGCCGCAATAGCATGGTAGACGCCCTCATATTTGCGCGAAGGCTGGACGCCGAAAACTTGGGCGAAATCCTCGATGTGAATCCGCTTACCGTCAGTGCTCCGGTCGAAGCGCCTGACAAGAAGAACCTTGCCCTCTGAGGGCGCTGCGAATTCCTTGGGAATCCACTCGAAATCCAACCTATCGACCAACTCCCGCTCAGGAACCTCCATTCCTATCGCTGCCGCGAGAGCAAGATTTGCGAATTCATTCTCGGAAACACTGGGAAACGCTGCAGGGGGAAACTTTGCGATGTAATCCCCTTGCTGCTCCTCCATCGGCAGGGTGAACGCGCCTTTGTTGCTCTTTGTGATCGATAGCTTCATCTGGACACCAGCCAACGAAAAGCGAACCTTTGGCCTTTCGTTTAAGCTCGGTCGATCACTCGGAAAAACCTGCACGGCACCCGACAGATCAGCGCCAAGAGCTGCTAGAAGATCAAAATCGTTGCCTCGTCGGACGCTATCTCGGTGGTGTCTTTCCATAGCCTCGCGAAGGTTGCCCTCTGGCAAGAGATTCGCGAAGAACGCCGGCAGGATGCCCGCAAGCGGTTTGGGTGCCTTCCGCAATTCGCCAGCCGGTGAGTGAAAGGAAAGACTCAAAGTCGGAGAGCCACCTCTGTCATGATAATCCTGTTCGAACGAAAAGGCGTAGACGGGACTACGAAGGATGGTGCCGATCTTGCGATCATCCAGAAGAACGTCGAGAGATCGTATCGACTTCGGCGATAGCGAACCGTGGATCATTGTCGAACCGTACGGAGTTAGCTTGGTTTTGCGGCTCCTCCGCCCCGAGGCTTCGACGGATCATACCGCAACGCATCTTGCAACCGGCCCCGCACCCTCTTCTTCTCTCGAAGCGTTGCTTCCGGTTCGCCAACGGAAACGCCTGCCAGCGCATACGCTTTGGTTAGGGAGCCGAATCGTTGCCTGTAAGCGATGGACTTGGGGAGTTCTGGGTCCGTGTCTACTAAAGCGCCCGTGATATATCCGAAGGTAGCGTACAGCCTTCGAATGCCTTCGAGGAGCGCACCGTCAGAAAATCGTTCACTCCGCTTTTGCCTACCCCGTCGCGCCGCCGCCTGAACCGTTGCCTCCTTGGTTGTCGGAAGACCCGCCAACCTATATGTCTCGATGAACGATCCAAACCGCTCGACAAAAACCCCCGCTCCGGGTAACTCGCGGTCTGCCTTTATTAGGTCGATGGTGATATATCCGAACTTTGCATGTAGTTTGCGAACACCAGCGAGTAGCTCTTCATCGGTGTATTGTCGCCATCGGTTGGGTGTGGGCCGACCCTTGTACCCAAGTGCTGCATATGCGGTGGTTAGGCTTCCGAAGCGAGCTCGATACGCTCCGACAGAGGGCGTATACGGACAACTGTTGATGATCCTCTGACTGAGCTTGCCCATTTCCCGCAAAAGTAGCATCAGCCGCCTTAACATGTCCTCTTTTGGATAAAAGTGTTGTCGGTGATATCCCATTTCACGCTGCGCTTTCGCAAATCGCTTAAGGTCTACAATCGGCTCCATTACTCGCGTTTTAATCAACTGACTTGAACTATTTAGCTTGCGAGGCCCCCTGAGTTTCTGACTTGTTCTGTTGTATGCGTAAAACCCTATCATCAACTCGCTTCGCAGGACGGTTCTGACCCGCCTCTCACTCCATCGGAACGGATCAGATGAAGCCACTATCTGGCCGTTTAAAATCCGCGCGATGCCCATCATGCTCCGCTTTTGATCGACAAACATTTGAAAGATCCGGCGCACCGTTCTCAACTCCTCAGGTGGACCCGGCGCAAAAACTACCCGGTCGGTGTTCAGGCCCTTCGCTTCTCCTGGCCCGAGCAAAAATCGCGGCTGCCCCTCAGCGCTAACCAGCACTCGCCTCACTCCATAGGGTATTGACCCACCCTGATGGAATCCAAGTTGGGCCTGTTGTATTTTCGCTCTGGAAACTTTTGCCGAAAGCTCACGACTGTATTCGCTTGCCATCACGCGTTTGAGATTTTTGACGATGGTTGAGATCATGCTGCCATCGTTCTCAAATGGCTCGCCGCAGTACACCACCTGCACACCCGAGGACCGACAGAGAAACTCATAGTGAGCGGATTGATCGGCGTCCTGAAAGCGTCCCCACCTGCTGACGTCCAATACGAGGATCGCAGAATAGCTCCGCTCGCCGGTCACGACATCGGCCAGCAGCTTCTGAAGCCCGTCTCTGCCTGTTAGACTAAGGCCACTCTTACCGGCGTCGGCATAGGTCTGGACGATTGCGAAGCCTCTGGCCTCCGCATATTCCTCAATTGCAGCGGTCTGGTTTTCCAGAGAATACCGCTGGTGTTCGGTTGACATGCGAAGGTACTGCGCTGCCGGGGCGCGGAGAACGGTTGAGGGTGCAGTCATTACAGGGCCTCCTTGATAGCACCCTGTCTGGTGGTCCGAACGGACCACAATACGCTTTTGACGCTTCGAATCTAGTACAAGATGTCAAACATGCTCGAATGTACACTGTAGTGAACATTTAGAAATACGTCTGTGTATTCTCAATAGGGTCGGTGTTTAACAGGAACAGGCGGCGGAAAGCCGCCGCAACACATCACGTGGCCCGGCACTGCCACTTAGCGGGGACTTAGAATCTGATCAGCCCATTGTGCTGAAGGACATATAGAGGGATCAGGACCGCCCCGATTCCACATACATCGCAACATTCGATCACATGCCAAATCGAGTACTGCCGATCCGTCAGCCATAGTGAAGCCTCGGCTTGGTTTCGGTGCCGGTAAATTGAACTCCTATCCTGTCGTTCTTCCGCCAGCGCATAACGCACCGGTAAGCGATCCCATCGACGGGCACGTAGAGTAAAAATTCTGGCGGGACCCTAGTTTCAACCGGCACCTTCAATTCTGCCCCAGCCGCGTGTTGATTGCGGATCGTGCACGTGGTCTCCGAGTTCGTTATGCTGGTGATTATCGTCGCGCCCTTGAGAACGCGCTTCCGATGTTCGCTGCGGAATTCCTTCGTCGACAAGGTATATTCCTCCGGGCGCAGTCAGCGCCGATCAACCCCGCAGCCTCTCGTTTCTTATCACGAAATCATCACAGGAACGAACCGCGCACGTCGCAGCGTTGCCGCAGCGGACTTTCCAACCGGGTGGAGGCCGGAGAGTGTCACAACGGGCCTCCTGCCTGTTCACACTTCCGCCCTGGAGGCCAGACTATCGCCGCGAAATCATCAGGCATAGTTGGCGCAGGTCCCGATCGTAGCTGTCCTGACTGCCCAGCACGTCGGCGCAACGCTTCTTCATCCGAGCCAGCTGAGTGGCTGACAACCCAGAGACAGCGCTGACCAACTTGGGGCTCGTCGGGTTGGTTGGGGTCGTCGGGCTTGTCAGGCTGCTCGGATTGGTTCCGATCCCGGCCCCGGCAGCAGCGGCGTTGCCGACCCCAACACCTGCTCCGACACCAATCCCACTGGTGCCGCCTGCCGTAGCGCCTAAGCCCGCTGTGACGCCGCTGGCGCCGCCCACTGTCGCCCCAGCGCCTGCGTTCACCCCATTGGAGCCGCCTAAGGAAGCACCAGCTCCAGCATTGACGCCATTTAATTCGCCAATGGACGCCCCGAGCCCGGCGTTCACGCCACTCGAGCCACCGACCGAAGCACCAGCCCCAGCATTAACACCTCCGCTTCCACCGACTGACGCACCGACGCCGACGCCAATCCCGGCTGCATTTGCCGACATGCCCACAACCGCGATGACTGCACCACCTGCCAATGCTTTAGCAAATTTTCCGAGGATGCTTGCCATGACGCTCTCCCGTCGTTGCATCACTAACGTGCAACAAGCCATTCGCCTGTTGCTCAAATTAGTACGCTCTAAGGTAAGGCCGGGTTTCCCAGCAGGAGGAGAAACCGGGCGATATGGTATCTTCGCCGCTACGAATATACTTCGCATTCTAATGATTCTTTTCCGATCAGTTGTCGGACCATCCCAAGCGCTCTGCGATTGCTTTTTGCGCAGCCAACCGCACGCTGCATGTCACAAAGCGGCGCGTTCGCTACCGTGGGCTCACTCGATGCATCACCGCGTCGAGCGAATATGTTTGCGCCCCGCTGCGTCGGGTTGGTGGAGCAACACCCGGTTCCGGCCGGTTTGCTTGGCCAGATAGAGCGCGGCGTCGGCTTTACCCTGTAACTGCTCCGGCGAAGTGGCCTCGTCAGCAGTCTGAACTGCAACGCCAATGCTGAGGGTGACACTACGCGAGACACGGGATCCGGGGTTGGGCAAAGCGGCGGCCTCAATGCTCTTACGAATTCGCCCAGCCACAGAGATAGCCTCTTCCTCTGTCACTCCGGGCAGGAGCACGAGGAACTCTTCGCCACCGTAGCGCGCCAAGTGATCGCGATCGCGCCTGATGTTTTCCTGGATAATTCTGGCGACCTTCACCAGACAGCGATCGCCCTGGGCGTGGCCCAAATGATCGTTTAGCTTCTTGAAGTGATCAATGTCGCACATCAGCATTGCGGCACCGTCGAGGCAACGCTTGTCATTTCCCCACAAGTGCTCGAGTGTTTCAGTCATCCAGCGCCGGTTGGCGATGCCCGTGAGCGGATCGGTCTTCGCCAGCAGTTCCAGTCGATCGTTCGCTTTAGCCAATTCGGCGACCCTGCGCCGGTCGCGCAACTCAAACAGGAAAGTCTTCTGAGCGAGAATTGTCATGATGCGCCGTGCTGCGACCGTCGCGAAGATACCGCTGGCGAAGAACAGCGTTCCAGCGACGGCGCTTCCATGCTCAATGGCCGGGTTCTGCACCTGAAACACGAGATACAGTCCGAGCGCCAGCGCGGCAATCGCGACCGTCCAGGCCAGCGGGATACCAAAGATAATGATGGCGGTAATGGCCACGAACAGCATGACGTTCAATTGCCGTTCATAAAACTCGCCGCCAGCGGCTACGCCGACCAAGGCCACCGACAGCAAAATCAGGAACATCCCTGTAATCAGCGAACCCCCTTCGAGCCAGGAAGGGCGCGGCTTCCGCCACACGAGCACCACTGCGATGGCCGCGGGGGGGATGATGGCTCCAGGCAGGAGCATGGATTGCGCCACTGCGGTTGGGAGCACCAGCATGTTGAGCGCCAGCGTTAGCACATCCAACATGGCCACCCAGATCATCCAGGCGCGGACGATCTTCGCCGTTTGCGACCAGACCCGTGCTCGAAACAGACGCTTGACCTCACCTTTGAGGCGAATGTCGCGCGTACGACACGCCAGAAGCCGGTCAACTTCGGGACTTAAGGCAGGATCATCCTGCACATCGAGGCGCTTGAGGTCTGACACAGTCGATAGGCCTTGCGCTTTCTCCTGACCATCCACTCGGTCCCCTTACGGGGTTCCGCAAGGCGCGAGCCTGTCAAACTATCCTGAAGATTTGGTGCATTCTAAAAAACAAAGGATAAGGGCATCCTACTGGAATTTCGCGAATTGCCGATTTGGAACTCGGGACGTCTTCGATAGTTCGCAAGGTTGGCGACGCGACAAGCGTCAGATCACCGGCACATTTAATCCCTTGCCACGAGATATGGACAGACCCGGCACTAAGCGTTCTTGGCAACACGGAGCCTTGAAAGCGATCTCCACAATTCTGTTTCGTCGGCGACTCCACTATCGAAAGCTGCGATGACCTCGCAGGCAAGGTAATCCCTCTGCTCCTCATCTTTGAGGGCCAGACGTCGCTCGCTGCACAATCGGTCGAACACCCTCTGAAGAAGGTCGATATCCGAAGGCGTGTATATCCCCCTGTATTTTTTGAAGGCCATTGCGCTTCTGTCCCCCCGCACCTGAGCAAAACCGAACCGTAGATGATGGCGCTCAGTGCCAACCCTGAATTGGGCGATAGTAATCGCATAACGAGCAATGGGATCGCACGACGGCAATATGTGGCCCTTCTGCCGCCTATCGGAACCGCTCCAAATCTGGACCCGAGTGCACTTGGCTTGTTGCGCCCCGCGGCTCTAGCGACCGCGGCATCGATCTCGTGGCGTACTGAGCCTTTCAGCGTTGCGCTAAGACCCAGCGGGTTGAATGACCCACCTCGATTTCACGCGGCCTCCCTCGTCCACGCGTGACCGCCAGAAAGCCGCTGGAGCGGCTCGTAGTGCCGTCGAGCCCGGTTCCTCTCGGCGTCAAGCAACTCGTGCTCCCCAGTCAAGCCGTTCATAAAAAGCTTGAGCAAATGGGAAGCTAAGCGTTCCCCTTGTTCAGAGGCGGATAAAATGCCGCGCTCAGCGCAGATCGCCCGAAGAACTCGAGCTAGCATCTCGATTTCGCTCGCCTCCAAAAACCGACCTGGATACAGCATGACGCCCGCTCCCAAAAAAGCTCGTTGATCCGGCGTTTACGCTACGTCAGGCACGGCACGCGATTACCTATGATAGTCTCATTGGTTTTTTTCCGATCTAATGCCGCGAAGTTCCTGTTCCGGCCGAGAGGAGGTTGGAGCAGGATCAAATCCATTCTGTCCATGCAGGCAAACCACGATGCAAAAAACATAGTGGCATGCGGGGAGGCACCATGAATTTCGTGAGAAATGGCGTCGGCCCGTTTGAGGCCGCCATGGTCTCGGTCATGACCCTAGCGGCGATCGCAATCATACTCGTCATTGTCCCAGGGATTTACTGAATTTCCCTCCGTCCGTTCATCGTCAGATCACGAATGCCCGCCAGTCACCCGCGGCGTCATGTCCAGATTTTTCTTTGATCTGTCCCCCCGCGGCGATGTCTACCACGATGCGCGAGGGACCTACCTCCTGGCTTCTTGGAAGCCAAGGAGAGGGCCTTCGAGGTAGCTCGCAGGCTGGTAAAAGGTGGAAAGGGCCGCGATGTGGTGTGCACAATCCGGGATATCACCGGCAGCGAGCTGATGCAGCTCCGGATTCAGTGCGTAATTCCCGGTGAGGCCAAAACTGCCTTCGTTGACGAGATCAGCACTAGGGCCGGGCAACGTGGTGCGACGGAATGAGGCGGTATCCCTGCACTGGAGCAAGCCATAACCTTAGCAATACCAGCCGGGCCAAGGCGGTCGGCGTGGAGGGCCATAACACGGCTTCTATCCAGCCGCGGCGTCCCACCCTTGTAGACGCCGTCACGTTTTGCCTACTCGCGCTGTCGTTCTTTGATGAACCGACGCTCCATCTGAGCGACCATACCAAGCACGGTAAGCACGATATGACCCATTTCTACCCGCGTTGACACGTGCGGGTCTAGCACGGTCACGAACGCGCCCTTCTGCTCGCATTCGTAAATCAGGTTGAGGACGTCACGCGTGTCGCGGCCAAGCCGGTCTAGGCGCGTCACCATCAATTCATCTCCGGGGCGGAGGAACTCTAGAACGGTTGCCAGTTCGGCGCGACCGTCGCCGCTGCCGCCCGACACCTTCTCTGACCGAATGACCTCGCACCTTCAGCTTTTAGCTTGGCGAGTTGCGTTTCGAGGTCCTGATCAACCGTGCTGACGCGAGCGTAACCAATGCGAGCCACAGCCTGTCACCTCACGGTCGAAAGGCTCACGCTATCCTGTCGCAAATAGTCAGTGTCAAGTGACCTCTTCGGCGATGAATACTCGCGTGTAGCTCCTTGCAGCTGCACATGGACGAGGCCTGCCCGATCCGAGGCGGGCTTATTTCCCGTCCTCGCTGCTCGTCTCTCTAACGGTCCGGCTTCAACACCTCAGCCACTTCGAATCATTTTTAGCTACTGCTAACAATTGTGATTCCGCAGGAACTGATTTCGGCTTAGCACTCGGCTTAGAAAGAGATTGGGCGGACGCGCGGGTCGGAGCATGACAAACCACGTAAGAAACGGCGGCGACCTATTTGAAGCCGCAATGATCACGGTCATGGCCTTGGCGGTTATCGGTATCATCCTGATCATTGCGGTGGAAATTTACTGACGTCGTTCAGCCCCGCTGTCCAATCGGCCCTTGAGCGGCACCCCGGGTAGACATCGGGGCAAATAAAAACAGTCTCATCTGGTCGCCCGCTTCACAAAAGCCAATCAGGCGCTTGGAATTGTGCAGCAAGCCCCCTTTATCAACGGCATAGAGCGGAACGAATATCAAAGGTATCGTTGAACCGGTTTGGGGTCACGCCTCCTGGGAGCTACGCTTAAGCCGATTACCTCGGGCCGCGACCTCGTGCAGAGGCTTCTGGAAGAAACCGGCATTACCGAGGCAACAAGCGCGAGAGTTGGTGTCACTACTCGGCACGAATTGGTCTTCGCTCGTCCGAGAGGCCAAAGCCATCACCAACAAGCCGAGGCCGCCCAGACTGCGCTCGTAAGACATCTCGCGAAGCTCGCGCTTGGCAGCAAAGCCGCCCGCCAAAATGGAACATTAGCGCCTGATCCCGGTTCGGTACGCAACTCAACCCGGTCACCCAACTTGGCACATGTCCTTTCCCCGAACGTTTTGATCCGTAAGCTTCAGAACATCTCCGATTTGACCCAGTCAGATATAGCTATTTTAGAAGGCATTCCGCTTTCAAAGAGGGAGTGTCGTGCAAACGAGGATATTGTACGCGAGGGCGAGCGACCCACCCATTCATTTGTGGTCTTGGAGGGCTTGGTGGGATCGACCAAGCTTACCGGCGACGGCAAACGGCAGATCACGTCCTTCTTTGTTCCGGGAGATATTCCCGATCTGCACGGTATGCATCTCTCGGTTCTGGACTGCACCTTTTCATCGCTCGCGCGCGCCAGTCTGGGCTTCATGCGGCATGATGCCATGCGAGCCATCTGCGACCGACATGCCTCCATAGCCGCTATATTTTGGCGCTCGACGCTGATCGACGCAGCAATATACCGAGAATGGGTTACCAACGTTGGAAGGCGCGACGCCTATACCCGTATGGCTCACATATTGTGCGAACTGATCGTTCGCCTTCACTCGATGGGGGTTATCAAAGATCATGTAGCCAATCTCCCGGTCACGCAGGCGGCCCTTGCCGACGCGTTGGGCCTGTCGACTGTCCACGTGAACCGAGTGCTTCAGGAGCTGCGACGCAACGGGCTGATATTTACCGAGGGCACCCGATTTCATGCTGTTGATTGGGCCGGGCTCGTCCGAGCCGGAGATTTTGACGCCACCTACTTGCATCAAAGGACCGCAACAACATTCTGATGGCGAGCTGGTGCGATGGCGAGATACTTCTTTGATAGCGGTGATCGCGACGTTGTCCTCAAGGATGAGGTAGGCATCGAATGCGATGGGATCGGGAGCGCGCGTCATCAGGCCATAGAAGGTCTGGTAGACCTGACGAGAGAATTCCTTAAGGACCTCAATGGCCAGGAGTTGTTCATCGAAATCCGCAACGAGCATGGAGAAAAGCTGGCAAAGTTGAGCCTATCTCTGCATGCGCAACCGAGCGCTCAATGAAGGCTAGGGATTTCGGGACTGATCGCGGTCACCCCGCCTGTCCAGCTCACGTGCCGTGCGAACTCGATCCCGATCTCACCGAGAGCGATTGCCAACTCACCGAATGCGTAATGCATGAGACGATATTGTTGGGCCGGTTCGTCGCCTTCGACATGCACGAATAGATGCGCACCCAGGAACCCTCTGGTTCTCACCGGCGGTCTCGGAACGATTCCCTTCCGGGCGAGTTCCTATCTTAGGGCCCCGATTGGATGCCCTGCTCAATGTCCATCCTTAACGAGTCTGCCCAAGCTTTCCGGCAGTTGATCACTTCGGAAGACTACCGTCGAAATTTGCGCGAGCAGCTAAGCTTGGACGTCGGACCGACTCTGCCGACATCTTTCACTGACTTGTTAGCGGCGCTGGATCGGCGGGACGAGGAAACAGATGACGCAAGTTCGTAGGGGCTGGATTGCGCCACTGCATTTCCTCCCATGCGGACTGACGCGATCTTGCCGATATGACCAAATCATACCCGTTGCAGCGGCACCCCAACGCCCCTGCGTTTAGTTCACGCCGCTTCAAATGCCCAGGCTCTAAGCCCGGCAGCCTCCTGTCGAGCTTTTTTCTTTACCTCAACTTTTATGGAACCGAATCCCAAATTCGGAAGTTACGGCCGCTGGGGGTAGAGAGATCCAGCCATGTCAGACGAAAACCAGACGATACCGCTCGTCCAAAAGCTCGTTCAGGAGACCGGCATCACGGAGACGCAAGCGCACGAACTTGCCCTCCTGATCGGCTGGAACTGGAACTCCCTTATGCGAGAGGCGAAGCTCATTCAGGCTGGGGCAGGGGCTGAGCTCGCCGGACCACCTGTCGAGGATTGACGCGCTGACGACGGAGTTCCTATCTCACCATCAAAAAATTGATTCAGCGCAAAGCCACTTCGCCGCCAGTCCCCTAGAAGAAGCGTTGCGGGGGCCAAGGTGGCAGTCAAAACCGAACCAAACCCACACCTCTCTTAGTGGTGAGGCTTCCGGCAATGGCTGCCAACAACTACCTCGCTTGGCACCCAGACTCCGCTGCGCAGCGGTCTTTAGCCGTCCCACAGATTGACGCACTAGGACAATATTTCGGTCCGTATCGACGATCCAACCAATGATGGATGACGGCAAGCAGCGATCCATCGTACCTAAAGAGCTACTGTCAAGAGTGACACTTCAATGTGAAAGACTAATTTCACACTAAAACAGTTGCAGGAGGGTTTCTTGGAACGATCGGTGCCGCGTATCGCCAAACCAAGAGGCAGCAGGCGACGGACGAGCTGCGCGAGAATGCCAACGCAAATGCCTGGACGACTTCGAAGGCCTGCTGGCGAACTGTCAGCCCGGTTAGCTGATAGCTAAGAGTTTAAGAACGGCCTGCAGTGCTTGCTCAGCCACATGGGCTAGCGCATTGCCCGCGAAGCCAGCAACGAGCCACTTCAGAGCGTGAATAAGCACCGCCTCGATCGCGGCCAGCCGAACGGACGAAGCCTTAATCAGCAGAATGCCCGCATCAAGTTCGAACTTCACTCGGTCGCGGTCGTCTGGATCTATTTCGTTGGAAGCCAGCGCAGCGTCATGAGCGGCTTCTATCGCTTCGAGCGTGGCTGTGTATTCGGGCTTGTTGTGATCGAGATGCACAATCCGGTCAGATGCCGGCACTTGAGTTACGTCGATCGGCTTGTCCTTATTTCGCTGAAGGTAGCGCCGCAGATCCCGGATCATCGGGTCGTAAAGGTGCTCCGTCATCTCGTGGAGAGTGTCATTGATGTTGTTGGAGCGGCTATAGAAATAGTTGTGAGCGAACTGCCAAGCCGCGTTCTCGTCGCCGGTAAATGACGCTAAAAGATTCAGCTGTCCGCTCAGAGCTTGTTCGAAGTCCTTTGGCCAGACCATTCGCCCGGACCCAACCATTCCGGTTGGTTCCTTGAGAACCTCTGCCTCGACGCGCTCGATAGGCATCAGGCCGCGAAGCCATGTGAGCCTCGATGCTGATGGCTCTGGGGCGCGTTGCAACAATTGCAGGAACCGCTGCGCGACAGCCGGAAACTCCTGATACCGCGATCCGATCAGACGCTGAGCGAGATCGTCATACTCATCAAGAAACTCTTGGAACTCGTCCATCAGACATCCCCACCCATGGCAGCACCCACTGTAAGATAACGATGGCGCGCTGTATTTCCAAGTAAGACACAATAACAGATGCGGAGCTGCGGAAACGGGGCGCGGATCACGAGACGGGCGGGAGGGAGGACTATCGCAACATCTCCTCCCGCCCGGTCGAAGTCTTTGGGTTCGGCATCATGCGGCTAAGGGTGGCCGCCACCAGATCGGCCTCGCGCGACGCCTCGTTGCACTCCTTGCATGCCCCGAACTCCATGCCTTTGGGCCGATGCTTGCCATCGAAGATGCTGCGAGGCGGGTAGTGCTCCACCGTCTCACTTGGCGTGCTTCCGCCGCAGAATATGCAGAACGGCTGGTCCTCTGATCCGCTGGGAGAATGTTTTTCGCTGCTTTGCTTCGCCCATCGATTCGTCCTCCTCTGACAATAGAGTCCACGCCGAAATTCATAATTTTCGCAACAAGGATTCGACAACTTCGGCTCGCCAACGCTAGACTTCGATCAGGGGTGCTTGGGGCCATGTTTCGCGTTTTCTCGATCCTAGTTGTGTTGTGCAGCGTATCGACTCTGCTAGCTGCTTCGTCCGCCCATGCTGGGTTACAGTTCCAGGCGGGACAGACTGACGGCGGGCTCCGCTACATTTTGGTATCAGGGGATTTTGCCTATCAGGACGACTTGTCGGTCTTTGAGGCACTGGTGCATTCCAGCGCCTCGACGGCGGTTACGTTTCATTCCCCCGGCGGCAACATCCAGAAAGCTATGGACCTGGGTCGGCTCATTAGACGGCTGGGCCTGGCGACCGCACAGTTTAGAGCCTCTGAGTGCGAGTCAGCTTGCTCGTTGGCCTTCCTTGGCGGCGTGATACGTTTTGCCGAGGCGGGCTCGATAGGCGTCCACAAGTCATCGTTTCAGGGCGACGTTCCCTTCACCACGCAAGAGGCGGTCTCCGCTGTCCAGCAAATCACGGCCGACGTCATCACCTACATGATCGAAATGGGTGTGGACCCCGCGCTGCTCCAGCTCTCCCTGCAATACGATAGCAACGACATCCGGTATCTCTCCATGAGCGAGATGGCGAAGTACAAGGTGGTCACTTTCACCCCAGGCGCGGGCCAAGCCACAGTTGCAAATGCGCCGCCATCCTCGATGCCGCCATCTCAGCCCCCACCGCCGACCCCAATCACCACACCACCGCCTCCAGCTAATCCCTCGCTGGTGGTTCCTGAGGCTCATTCTGGCCGGATAGGGCACCCGAGGGGCTCTGCGCCGCTTAAGGCGCTCCCGGAGGGAAAGTCCACTAATGTCGCGGTGCTGCGAAATGGCAGCCCGGTGGCGATCCTGGGCAGTAGCGGCCGGTGGTATCGAGTCCAGGCCGGGAACCAGGTCGGCTACATGCACGACACCTGGGTCCATGTCGATCAATACGACAGCGGGCCTTTCGGACGACGCCACATACAGGTCAAGAGCTTCGACAACTACGCCGAGGCCGAGGCCTATGTCCGAACGTCGTCCATACCAGTCTCCGCCTATCTGGCTACCAACGGGTGGTTCGCGATAACGCTCGACAATACCTACGACGAGCCCATGGCGAGCACCTTGGTCGGCGAGATGAAAGCGCGGGGCGCGATCCCTAGTGACTCCTATTCGACTTTCGGAAACACCTATGTTCGCAAGGTATGCTGCCAGTAGGCGGCCGCCAATCGTCAGGAGTCATCCATGAGAGCGGCGTGTGGAATGTTCCATCGCCTCCTCGCACCCTTTGCGGGCATGAAGTCCCGCGCAGCAATCGCTGGGGTCGCGCTGCTGGCCGCCTCGGGGTTGCTGCACGCCGAGACGGTTGATGTGAAGTATCGCGGGCCGGTGCACCTCGCCAAGTTCCAATGCACTGGGGAGCTAGATAGCAGCGTGCTCAAGCGCGTCTGCTACAACCCCGAGTACTCCTACATGCTCATCCGCCTCAAGCAGACTTGGTATCACTACTGCGAGATTGACCAGGGCACGGTGGACGCACTGTTCGCCGCAGAGTCCAAGGGGCGCTTCTACGATTCGAGCATCAAGGACTCGGGGACTGGCGGCAAGTTTGGCTGCCGGGACAAGCCGGTGCCGGAATTCTGAAAATGACCAACGACAAGCCCGAAAAACCAATTGAATATTTAGGCATCAAGCACGACGAGATATTCACGTTACAGCTCTCGTGGCGCGTTCTGCGACATTCGGCCCGGGCCGATCCCTGGATGCGAAGAAAGGCTGTGAACTATTTGGCTTCGAGGTTGGCATTGGCAATTAGCATCCTGGTTGCGGTGGTGCATTTCATCTGGGCGGTTGGTTCCGAGTGCGGAGTCAATTTCGCCCGGGGTGGTGGGATCATAACTTTTACCGCTGCGGCCTTGTATGCGGTGCGGGAGTGGCATGAGCCTAAAACAGGGTTGTTGAGTGGCGGGGAGGTGGAGCGAATCCACATTTGGAACCCGCTATTTCTCCTCCCACTCCTAGCTGCTATTGGAACGCTAATATGGGCGTACGGCGATCTTCTGCCTTGGCTCAGTTCCAAGGGCTGCCACATGTAAGGCTTGCCCAAAGTTCCGGCGCTAGTGCACATTCGCCCACATGTGCAACCTCTACAACATCACCACCACCCAAGACGCCATCCGCGAGTGGACCCGCGCCATGCGGGACATCATGGGCAACCTTGAGCCGTCGCTGGATGTCTACCCCAACATGCCCGGCGCTGTGGTCCGCAATGCTTCCGATGGCCAGCGTGAGCTTGCCAAGCTGCTCTGGGGTATGCCTACGCCGGCAGAGCGGGTGAAGGGCAAGGCGCACTATGGCACCACCAACATTCGCAATCCGCAGTATGGGCACTGGCAGCAATACGTTGGCGTGCAGAACCGCTGTGTGGTGCCCGTCACGAGCTTCGCGGAGCCGAGCCCTACGCCCAACGATAAGGACCCGGAGACGGGCATACAGCGGAACTACTGGTTTGCACGGGGCGAGGACCGGCCGCTGTTCTTCTTCGCGGGCATATGGACGCGCTGGCGGGGTGTCCGCAGGGTCAAGGATGGGCCGGGCGACTTCGAGCTTTACGGCTTCCTCACGACCAAGCCCAACGCCCTGATTGCGCCGATCCATGAGAAGGCCATGCCCGTGATCCTCACCACGCGGGAGGAGGTGGAAACCTGGTTGACGGCCCCATGGTCCGAAGCGCGACACATGCAACGGACGGCCCCACACGATGCCTTGGTGATCGTCGAGAAGCCGGCCACACAGATCAAAGTTCAGTTAAGTCGCAAATCTCAGTTATCGCTGCTATAACCGCGGTGCTTTCGTTTTGTAGTATTGGGGGGAGCGAACCATGATCGGGTGGTATCTTGCACTGTTGGTAGCTACAGCTATTGTTCTGTTAGGTGCCGTCCTGATCTCGAATGGCGTTAATCGTGGCGACGCAAAGGTAAAAATCTTTGGTGCTGAAGCCAGTGGTGGCACCGGATTGGTTCTTTGTGTGCTAGGAGTTGTTGCGGTTATTTATCTTGTGCAGCACAGCCCAGCTTCTGTGCCAAACCCAACCCCTCCAACTCCAAGCCCAAGCCCTCCAGCTCCAACCCCTAGTCCGCCAACCCCAGCTCCGCCCACTCCCGTGCCCCGCAGCCACGGGTTTTTGATTTTGCTGAACGGGATACTAGGCAAGGTGACGGCAAGTCCGGTCACATGTGGGACATCCACGTTTCACTAATTCCTCCAGATGCCGCGCACCCCAATGGCCGTTGGACGGCCACGTGGCTCTATACGGGAAGCGGTGGCTCGTGGAAGGGATCGCAATACGTGACCATCAAGTTTCTCGGACAAAACGGGGCCGACCTGCATACCGAAACCCCTTCGCTCGCTCGCGACGGTTGCCATTACGGGGGCGGGGTTCGACAGAACTTCGGTGGTGATTTGCCGGTGCCGATGTCCTCCATCGAAAACGTGACCGTGGAGCCCTCAATTGCCGAAGGAAGGACCGGCCCGTGTTGAAAATTCAGGTGCGCTAGTCGTCTTCCCAGATCACGCGCCGAACCATACGGACCCCGACAAGCCGCCTCACGCGTATCTTCACAACCTGGGCAGCGCTGGGGAGCAGGATGTCCACATCAAACTCCCGCCGCTTGCATCGCTCACACCGCAAGTGCCTTTCGACATCCCAGAACGGAAGGTCCCCCACGAGCTTGAGGAGGTCCCCCGGCAGATAGTGGCGCGTGATGTTGCAGTTGATGCAACGGACGCGGATCAGCTGCCCGATGTCGTGGGCACGGCTGAGCGTCTGAACGACGCGGCGGGTTCGGCTGCTGGGCTCCGGCATGGCCAACCGATAGGAAGCTATTCCTCAAAGAGTCAATTCACCCATATTGACATTTTCGTTCCGTTTTTGTTCGATGTTGGTATGGGCGATTAGGAGTCAATGAAATGGACCACATTGTCAGGCTCGACGGCCGCCAGGAGGCTGCCCTCCAGGCCGTCGCGGACAAGTTCGTTGCGATGGGGGGGATTGCAGAAGCCGCCCAAGCGCGAAAGGCACTAGGGCTTCCGGCAATTTAGCGGCCTATGGAATTTCGCCTATCCGAAGCCAGGTTGCCATTTGATCGTTCCCAACGAAACCGGCTCGCACTACATCCATTACGACCCAGTTCGTTCCTTTTTCAATCGAAATGGAGGTGCGGTCTACTTGCCGGAGAACTCCCCCAGGAATCGTTGTCGGAGAGGCAAAAGGCTGGGCGCTAGCCGATTTGTAGTCTTTGATAATCAGTTCCCTGTTCGCCAAGACATTGATCTTGTCGCCTTTCTCAAAAACGGGATCCGAAACAGATGAGTTGACCGGCGCCGCATAATGGTCGCCCTTGTACTTCCCAGATGCCGCATCGATGTATCCGGCAAAAATCCACCCAGTGTCTATGCCCTTTGGAAAACGTCCCTTGTGATCGGGGATGGGGCCGCCCGCCAAGTTCTGAAACGCCATAAAAACGAAGCCGAACACCGCGATTCCACCAACAGCTCGTACGCCAAGCGGCAAAGACAACCCGAACTGACCTGGGATGAGCGTTGCAATTGCGCCAGCACACAGGGAACAAACCAACCCAAAAACCAGGCGAGGGAAAGGGGCAGGTTCTGGCATCCAAATCGCAATCGCCAACATGATGGCGATGAAAACAACCCCGAACGCAAATATCGCGACCTTTTCCCATTGCTGCGGAGCATGATGTGCATGTGGGGTGGGCTGTATAGCTTCGTTCATTTTCCCCTCCTTAAGAGGAAGCTAATCTAGCGCAATACGTCGAACCTGAACAGGTGAAAGCAATCGAGCCCTAGAACGCCTTGAAATTTAACCGGGGAGTAGATCGATTTTTTTCAGCCGGGAAGCCCCGACAAGACCGCACGTACCTATGTGCTGCCCTTCGTGGCACTTTCCTCATCCAAAGCATGCGGCACTGGCAGATAGGCATTTGCCACCAGCCAATCGTCCAGGATCGTCTCGACCAGATCGAGATTCCCCTTGCCCATCTCCGCCGCAAGCCCGGCGAGGATGCGCGCTCCAGGCTCAGCCCGCCAACCTTCCGCAGCAGGAGCGCCGCACGGCGGAGCATCACCTGCAAATCGGCCCGTGACGCGTTTTTCAAGTTCCTGCACGAATTGGTGGCGGGACATAGGTTTCACTCCATGTCGGGTACGTCGCCGCTAACAAATAGCGTGTTCGGCGGCCCGTAGTCCCCGAGCACCGGATCGGCATCCCGGCTCCACGCGATGACCCCAACGTGTTTCCCAACCAGTGCTTTGGCGGTTCGGATCGCCCGCTCTTCACTTTGCTGATCCGCCGGGCCGTACATAAGAAACAGCTCGCCATCGTCGCCGCGGTCGAATGCGACCACAACAATCAGCTTCGGCTTTCTCTGCTCCGGAAGCACGTGCGTGCGTGGACATCCGATGGCCTTTCTCAGTCGAGCGGCGCCGATCCCGCCTCAAGAGCGTCGATCGCGTCGAGCACTGCCTGGCGCTTTGGCTCGATAGGCTCATCTGGGTGGAACCCTGCGAGCGACAGAGACGTATAGGCAACCGTTACGGCGCTGACGAGTTGCTGCGCTTCCGAACTATCCGGAACCTCGGCAGTGGCGGCGAGAGCAAGCAAGAAGACCCTATCGTCATGATATTCGTGCTTGCCGTCTTCGGCCTGGATGATGACCCGCATCCGGCGGAGTGCAGTGGTGCGGTCGGCGAGCTGCACATCCGGATTATGCAGCAACTGCAGGCCATTGACCTGCATGCGCTTCTCGTCCGGCCACCCTTCGCAACACGCCTTGATTGCGGCATTGCTAGCCGCCCACCAAACGTCAGCGGCGGCATATTCGTCTTCCGATGGCTCTTGATCAGGCGGGAAACCCATTTCATCCCAGCCTTCGACTGCGAATGAGCCTTCCGCCGCTTCCTCGGCCGTCAATCCAGATTGCTCGATCACGGCCCGTGCTGCGGCGAGACCGCGCTGTTTTTCGTCAGGGGTGGCTCCCCTGGCGTGCATTGTAATATCCATGATCGGCCTCCTTATGGCCTACAGTGAACAAAATAGGAACAAAGTTGTCAAGGCACCCTTGACTGGATAGGAATATGTTCTCAATTCGGGGTATGCCGCAGCAACCCGAGAAGTGGCCAAGAGGCGCCCGCTGGACTTTGACGCATGCTCACGACGCGGGGCAGGTGGCCGGCATCCACTGCGGCAAATGCAACATCACGCGCTACTATAAGCCGCTCGAGCTGAGGGAAGTCATCGGCAACGTCACGATCGATGAGGTGAGGGACAAGGCTCGCTGCCAGAAGTGTGGCAGCCGGGAATGGATAAGCGCGCTGCTATTCCACGCGACCGGCGAGCAGGCCCACACGATCCGCTATCGGCGCCTGGTGCAAATTCGATGGGAGAAGCGTGTGATTTGGCGCGATGAGTGACTTCCCCCGCGCTGCCAGTCCCAATCCTGTTCGAGCGCAGCGGGACGAGGATTCCAGCGTCTAGCAGCGTTCAGTTCGTCAGCGCAGACCGGTCCGGACGGGCCGCAGTCCTCGCATCTCTTCACCACTCGCCTCTCAGCTGTCAGCAACGGGATCACGTCGGAGCCCGAGCAAAACGGTCAGGGATCGGGGGTCGGCGGGCCGCGCGCTTTTGCCAATGATCGTTGCCGGCTTTGCCGCCGACTGGCCGCCGCGCCCGCTCGCCTTAGCAAGCTCTGACCGTTGCGCGGCATAATTTGGAGCCACCATCGGATAGTCGCGCGCCAAACCCCATTTCTCGCCAGGTTGCATTTACGGTATTTTCGTCCAGCGCGTGTCCGTCAACCTGCGGCCGCTTTCGACAAATCCAATCCCCTGCAGAACACCTCGGCGCGCCGCCAGATCATCGGCTTCCCCTCTCTATAAGTGAACGGGCAGCGAGCACACGCCTCCGAGTGCCAGAATGCCAGCATCAGCATCAATCCGACTTTTCTCTTGACTCTCTGAGCAAGGCGCGGGCACCTCGAAAGGTGCCGCAATGTTCGAGGGGAGGGCCGTCGTGGAAAACAACACGAAACTTGATCGGCGACCGACGCTGCGTCTTTCGGCTTGGTTGCTCCTGGTGGGGCAAACTCTCTACGTGATTATCACGCTGTTTCATACCGGCGGCGATGCCAACAACCATCCAGTCATCTTCCAGAGTTATGCCGCAAGCGGCGCGTGGACTGTCGTCCATATAGCCCAGTTTGGTTGCACCGCTGTTATGCTAGCAGGTCTGTTGGCACTGTTCTTTGGTCTTGACGTCGAGGATGAGATTGCCAAGTGGGCTGGGCGATTTGCCGCCGCTTTGACAGTCGTCACTTTCGCGCTCTATGGGGTGGTCTTGGCAGTCGATGGAGTCGCGCTCAAGCAGGCCGTGGTCGCTTGGGTCAATGCTCCCGAGACCGAGAAGGCTGCGCGCTTTGCAGTAGCCGAGGCCGTCCGCTGGCTAGAGTGGGGAACAAGAAGCTATGAGGCATTCGCATTAGGCCTCGCGATGGTCCTCTTCGCTATAATGGTAGCCCTATCGGCAAAGATCCCGCGGCCAATAGCTTACCTGATGGCGCTCTCGGGTCTCACTTACTGGGTGCAAGGCTGGACCGCTGGCTCCGAAGGCTTCTCGCCAACGCACGTAATAGGTATCGAGGCGGCCGAGGTTTTTAATGTGATTTGGGCCGGGTGGCTGCTCGCCGCATCCAAGAAGCAGGATTGATAGTCGGGCAGCCGCTAACAAGAGCATTCGGTGATGACGGGCTGTTGCACAAGATCTGAGTACTCCACAAAGTGGGGGAGCGGCCCTTCAAGCACGTCCTTGTTGTCGAGAAAGCGCGATGGTAGTCACGATTTCTTGCGACCGACCGTCAAGGGGGTTTTGCTGACGTAGGCCGAGACGATATCCCCTGTCGGGCCGACTAGATCAATATGACTGGGATAGCGTTTTTGCGTTGGCAGAAACGATCTCTGCAGTTATCTCGATAAAAAGGGACGTCTAAGTAGATATCTCGTCCGGCACGGAAACCTCATCGTTATTTATTGTATAACTATCAATTCTTTATCGGCTTTGCTTAAAAAAAGCCAGTACATTAGCGCTCTTCGCGATTGGCGCTGAACATAGCCGCTTCCGCGGTCGTCGTTGGCCATTATTCAGTGATCGTGATCGTGATGCGCTTATTGGGGCAAGAAATAGGATTGTCAGTGCCATAGAACTCGCGCCGGATTTTTACGAGGGGATCGTCCTGTTTCAACGGAAGCAAATTGCCTTTGGCGTCTCTCTTTCGAGATCCAAAAAGAATACACCCGTCCGAATTGCTTGGAAATACACCAGGATGAAAGAGTATGTTAGTTCTCGATTTTCCATCTGGCATCTTCACATTCGCGACCTCAATAAGAAAATCACCTTCGCGTGACATTTGCCCACAACTCGACTGCACAAAATTGTGGTCAGATTGGTAGCGGAGGACCCCGGTGTATGTTCCAGCCGGAATTTTCTTTTCCGGGTTTTCGTAGAAGCGACCGAAATTTTGGTTATTTACCCCGATGTCCCCGAATATACGCGCGCGCATGGTCCCGTGATCGTCTACCTGATCAGTACCGAGCCTCATCAGCTCAATCTTGAATTCGTCAGGAGCGTTTCCCGAACATGTCTCTTGTGAGCGAGCGCTCCCGCCAGCGACTACCGAGACCATCGCGAAAGCGAATAACGCAAAAAGCTTGGATTTCATTTTTTCCTCTTTCTGACGACAGGCCGACGCGTTGAGGCAGACATCATCCTCATTGTTTGGGATATCCATTTCGTTCGTCACACGCGGAGATAGTTTCTCTCTCAAGCGGGATACGGACCATGAAGATGGGACCGGTGTCTGCGGCGCTCCTCGCTTTTTCAGGGCGCGCCCGCGGCAACTGACGGGTCTCACGCACAACTACTGAATGCGACCAACCGTCATGATCGAGTGGACCCTCGATAGTGAACAGTGCGCTCCAATGGTAACCAGCATCAGAAGGAAGGTATATGCCTTTCGGCGGCTTGCCATTTCCGTCGACTATGCTCGATCCAGGCGACCAGTCTTCGCACTCAGCCAAGTTGCCGTCGATATCTTTTACGGTCTCTTCTTGAGCGATGCCGTTCATCGTCCGGCTTCGAATGACTTCAACAACCATTCGTGGTCGCGCGCTTTGTTCCTTCGCGTCCGGGTCGGTAGAAGGTCCATCAATCGCAACTGCAATATCGAATCGTCCATTTTCCCTCGGGCGACAAGTGACGGTTGCTCTTCGTCCAGGGAGCGGCTTGACCCATTCTTTGACGGGCGTCGAGACGCGAAGCCGGACCGGCTCTGATCCTTCGAGTGGGAGATCGTCCTCTCGAGCGTGGGCTTGGTAACGCACCAATCCCAGTCGAACACGAGGGAACGGCAAAGGATCGGTGTTCAACGCGACATTAACATACCAGAGTTCTTGAACTGGATCGAAGCGAGGTTCAAAAGCCTGGAGCGCCACCGCCATGTACGTGACCGGAGTTTGATCCGCTGCTGCCTGCGTCGGATCTCCGTCCGAGCCCGGCTGCTTAGTGTCTGGGGCAGCAGTTGCTGACGTCTGGCCGGATATGGGTATCGGCATAAAGGCGCGCGGGATATTCGTCCCCTCCAACGACAGCCGTGCCGGGTCGATCAGCGGCCCGGTTGGAAATTTGGCCTGGGAGACGTCATCGCTGGCAAGTGGATCGGCACCCCAGCGAGTAACGTAGGAGCCGCCTGCGCCGAGATCCTCGTCGTAGAAGTCCGGGGTCGTCTCGGGTTCAGATTGATCGCCGGTAGGAAAAAGTAACTGGCCATTGTCGTCTTTCGCCGATCCCCTAGCAAAAAGACCCGGAGGCCATAAGACAAGGGCGATCTTTTCTCCCTCGCCTGAACTGAAGAACGGGCGCGCATGCCAGATGGTCAAGACGCAGGATTGCTCAACGCCGACAGTGAAGGAATTGTCTGTATTGATGAGAGGCTTGATCCATCTATGCGATAGCGCCACGCTGACATGATCGATCACAGGGGGCGCTGGCCTGGTGGTGGCCGGGAGCCAAATATAACATGGGGCACTTTCCGGAGGAGCTTTAACGTCTTTTGGATCTCTCGGAGGCAGCAAACCGGAATGACGGTTGATGGGACGTGTCTTGATTGACAGGTACCTTGCGCCGCTGCAGTGAAAAGCTGCAGGCAAGGCTGCACGCAATGCTTTGCCAAATTGTCGCCCATCTCCCCACGCGGCAGCCATCAGGTCTTGCAGGGGGTAAGGACTCAGGCGCGATCGGCCGTCTTTTGGCAACGGTAGGCCGTCGAGCTTCAGGACCGTAATTTGCTTGCGAGGAAAGTCGACTGTGCCATTCTCATTGAGAATGAAGCCGAACGGCTTCGTTTTTTCCAGTTCGTTCGGTATAAAGTTGCCGTCAAGGCGCTGTTCCCTTGTGAGGCCCATCTCCGGATTGTCAAGGGATTCGTCGAAGGGCGCAGCGGAAACTGCTTCGACCAAGAGACCCCCGGTGCTTGCGGGATCGAACCTGACCACGCCTCCGATCAGCGTGTCTGTTGCACCTTCCTGAATGCTGTCCAATCCCCAATCTGAAAGCGGCGTGCCGTTGAGGAAGTTGGCCGGCGTTTGCGGAGCCGGAAGCAGGGCTGCATCGGGCGTCTTAACAGCATCGGCCGGAGCAAAGACGCGCCGCGTTATGGCCATTTCGGGGCCAAGTTGTGGGGTGGCTATCAAGCAATCCTCGACAGCATGTGTTACCCGCATCGTCAAGGGGCTGGCCAAAACCGAATTTGGTTTCAGCAACAGCTCCCGGTATGTGAGGCCAGCAAGGGTCTGCACGGTTTCTCGCGGAGGCGCCGTCAGGCCGCCAGCGCCGAGGCAAGCAGATGCCGCCGCCTTGCCATATCGGTCAACATCGTTTGGAAACTCCGTTTTCAATTGCTTCGTGAGGATGTCGATGCACGCGGCGTGCAAATCTCCCGTCGCGTCACTTTCTGCGACGAGTAGAAGACCAGCGGATTCGATCGCATCAAACCACTCGGTAAGTTGGCCGACCGTCGGCGCGCACCAGGCCTGGAGTACTAAGGTTTCCCCTCGAGCGAGGCTGACCTGAACGCAGTGGACTTGGACAGCGTCTTTCTGGGCTTTGGCGACAACTTTTCCCTTGGCCGTCAACCAGCGCCGCCCCAAGAACCGGAGTCGTGAATCATTTTCTCCAGGATGAGCATCCACTGACTTCAGCTCGAGATGAATCGGCACCACATCCGGCCAGGCGGGTAGCTGTTCGTTGACGGATTTATCTGGCCAAGTGCGGGCGCCGACCGGAACTGCGATGGGATCCTCAATAAACGGCGAGTTCTCTAACCCTTCTTCGGCGGGTAGCTTAAGGCCAAAGACCATCACGCTCGCAGCCGGATCCGGATAATAGACGTAACGATGCTCGGAAGAGATATCTCCAACGCGGACGCGGTTGGGTTTGGGGTCGTCAGGGGTATCTTTCCTGCCTATCAGTGAAAGTCCGGGTAATCCTTGCTTCGGTACAGTGACGTTACTTCCGCTGTTTCGCAGAACATCGTGAAGCATCGCGAACTGGAGCGGCACGGGAGGTGGAACAATGAGTCGTCGCGTGGAGGCTAAACTGTGTTCGGGGTCGATCGTGCTGCGAACATACATGTCGGCACTCCGTTGAGGTGGCTTCATATCGCCGAGCACCTGTATGTCGTTCTCGAGCACCAAAGACATCGGAGCATTGATCCGCTCGTGGCGTAAGAACCGGCGGCCGCCCAACTTGTTGGACTGCTCTTCGGGAACTGCGGGCAATGACACGGCAGGTGACAGCTTGCTTACGTTTGCAACTCCGTCAGGCGTCATGCTTCCGCCTCCTTCGAAAACGGGCGCCAATGCCGTATAGTAAGACCAACCGAAGCGCAGCGTGGGACTGAGTAGTTGATTGTCGTTCTTAGGACGACTTGGCGACTTGAAGTGTCGCGTGATGTCGAGCTCCTCGATAACGGGTAGTATCGTTTCCCGAAGGACTTTGCCGCTTTTCTGATCGATTTCCGGCGGTGGAACCCCGCCTGGGTCACTTCCCCACAGAGCGACGGTGCTATCCTCAATAATCTTTATTGCGCGGGCGGTAACCGGGTCCTCCGGCGTCGTGACAGGCTCGTCGGGTGGCGAGTCGGCCATCCTTTGGAGGGCAGGCATTGCCATTGCACCATCCAGTTCGACCCGACGACGTGCATCTGCCGACAGGCGGCGGCGGGAGAGTTCCTCTTCGATCCAGCCTGCGTCGACTTTCTGTTCAGGCTTGGGATCCAAGAATTTAATTACGCGATAGTCAGGACTCCTCCAGAGTATCTGTCCTTTTTTAATTTCCACCCCGACCATTAAGCGGTCGCCTATCTTCAAGGCATTGGCGTCTTCGATCATGTCTCGGGGAAGGCAATCTCTCGGAGGCTTAGCATCATCTTTGATATCCTTTGCTTCGATGATACGCAGCCCACCATTCTGTAAGATCGGTAGTCCATGCTCAATTGGAGCGAGTGCGGATCCCTTTGAGGTGCTTGTGATCTTGGCAGCCTGATTGTTGATGCTACTCTCGTTTGCCAGCGCAGTGTCTATCGTAATGATGTCGAAAACGGGCTTCTTTTCTTCGTCGCGGAGAGCCAGGTTTCGCATGCCGAACGTAATTGACGCGTTCTCCTCATTTCCCAAAACTTCTTCCCACGACGCCGGGCAGAAAATCCGGCCGGACCCGGAACCGTGGTCGAAGCGTGCCAACGTCCAACTTGCATCGTCCCGATCGGGAGCCAGGAGCACGAACGGTGTCTCCATTTTCGACAAATTCTGTCTGAGGTAGTCTGTATCGATTAGTAGGTCGAATGCGAAACCAAACAGACGTTGTAGGGTCGGCAGGCTCAGTAGAGCTCCCAATCGGCGCTTGGCGGTTGCCAGTTCGTCCTCGGGCGACGCACAGTAGGACGCAGACTGTTCGCTTGGCGTCGTTAGATGATGAGCCGCGTGAACGTTCTCCAGCACTTTCGTTGCCGCGATATCACCTGCGAGTATGGCCTTAGCCAGCGCCCGCGCGTCCAGCCACATAGTATTTGGCGTTTTTCCGGCGAGCACCGCCGCCGTCCTCTTGCGGTAAGGTGCAAGCCAAAATTCCTCGTTCTCGGGGGAGTTGACGTCCGAGATAGATAACGGAACGTCAGATGAGAGACTGGCGACACGCGTCATAGGTTCGCCCTGATACCAGGGCCTGGCAAGGCTCAATTCTGTTGGGTCATTGCCGCGCATCGCCAACCGCGTATCCGCGCTTGCAATGGCCTCCAACACCGAGCGTCCCCTCTGCAAAGTGAAAACAAGAGACGACGGGCCATGCGGCGTTGGCAGGTAGGCGGAGCATTTTTCCCCGGAAGGTAAGTTGCTAAGAGTCTTTGCCAGTAGATCCCAGAACGATGAACCGGAGGCTTCAGGGTCCATCACGCGCCGCCAAAGCCTGTCGATCCGCTCCCCGTCTGTGGGTGCCGCCCAGGCCAATTTCGCGCTGGCGCGGATGCTTCCGTTTTGCTCAGCTTGCTTCGCAAGTTTTCGAATTCTTCCTTCGGCCTCCTTGCGAGTCCCAAGACCCAGTGGGAGTGGGATAATCCGCAGGCTGAGAGTCCCCTCATTGAACTCAACATTCTTGCCGATCTCGGATGGCCATGAGCTGAGATCAACTGAAGGGGAACTGCTTCCAACCCAAGGGCGCAGAAGCATGCAAACGCGTGCACGCTCAGCGTCGAAGCCATCTGCGACTATACGACTCGACAGTGAGACAAATGTTCCCGTAGGGCCGGCGTCGAGTGGAGGCTTCGGTGCTGAACTGTTTTTCGAATGAACATGGACAGGTGTCATTGGACGGCTTCTGGAACGAAATCGGGATCAAACTGTGCTTCAAAATCAGACCAGGTCTCTTCTGGGCTAAGGCTGTATATCAGCAAGATGGCCGATTGCTTTGCGGGCAAGCAGGCGGGTGCGAAGTCGCCGAGAGCTGCAACCTGAAGATTATATCCGGGGAGCATGTTGAAAGCTGCTTGTTTGCCCCCCCCTCCAAAGCCAGCTTGCATAGTTCGGGCTACACGGATCGTGTAGCTAACCTCTATAAAGCGTCCGACTGAGAACTTGAAGGTTAGCTGGGCTTCGCCAGAAACCGAACTGTCGCCGTCACGTTTGAAGAGACGTAGGGTGAAGGCAGCGCTAACGCCAAAGCAGGCGATATGCGCCGTAAAACCCGCCGAAAATAAAGCCGCAAAAGTGCATCCCAGTTTGTCCTTCCTGACGAACGCACCTGTAGTGACATAAGCTGTTCCCTGAAGTGGCCCATATCCGATCGACGCTACACCGCCGAATTGAAAGCTCGCTTCGAAAGCTTCGATTCCTTGTGGGCTCGCCTCGAGGGCCATGTATCCCGATCCACCGTATATTCCCGCGGAGATCATGAAGGGATTGTCGAGCGAGCCGAGGGCGGCGCGAACACGCGCACTGCCATTCGAAAATGGCAGCACAATAGCCCCCGCGAAATTGACGTTGGTGAAGGTTACGCCAAGCGTAATAACAGGAAGTCCGATTCGATAACCGGCCTCGATGGAGGGGTTATCAATATGTACGATCGTATACGGACCATTCCCATTCCCGTCACCTCCGAATGACAGAGAACGGGAGAGGTCGGCGAGGAAGCTTAGTTTGTCGCCGAACTTGATATCCTCTGCCCCGAGAGGCGCATTTACGCTTCCGCGCCCATCGTTGACACCCTTGGTGTATGTGACGCCGTCTTTGAACGTAAAGGTCATGATCGAGAGGATATCGAGTTCGAAGGCGGTGACCTTTCCGTTCACCTCGGTTTGTGGAGCGCCGGGGTTGTCGAGCCGTATAGTCGCCTTTCCACCAAGTGTCAGAATCTGTTCGTTGCCGATAGGACGAAACGTTCCTATGCCAACCGAAGTTTCCTTGAGCGGCAGTGACAGGCTGCTCTTCAGTGTTCGGGTCGTCGGGACTGCGTTGGCCAAACCATCCGCGATCTGTTGCCGCAGAGATTCGACGTCCAGAACTTTAGTGATTTGTGATCGAACCCCTATACGCGAAAAATATTCGATATGATGCAATATTCTTTGCGGAGCGGACCTTCCGCTCTGCCACTGAGCCAATACAGCTGTTAGTTCGGCTATCGCTTTTTTGCCACTAAGACTCGTTGTCTCTTCCGCGAGCCCATCGTTAACCTGATCCGAGCAGGTGCCATCGCCGCGCGGAACCAGTAGAATGAACTTCTCCCAGCTCTCTCCGCAGGCGTCCGCTACATCGTTTCCGGGTGAGCCGAACAATTTTGCAATGAGCGCGAATGCGCCCTTCGTAGGCTGTTGAGGAGAACCAAATTTTTGCTGGATACTCCGATATACTTGGTCCCTCCGGTCCCTGATATCTTGGTAGACAACAGCGATTTGGTTCAAAACCTTCCCGGCAGCATCATCGAGATTGGGCTTGAACCCCTTGAGCAAGTTTGCCATTGCCGGACGAAATATCTGGTCAAACAGGTCCGCCTCTGCTTTCCGCAGGACTTCGGTCGCTATTTTCTTCACGGCCGTTCCTACGTCATTACCGGCCAGCTTCTGGATTGCCGCAAGATTAGGAGACTGAGCGGAAGCAATAGTAACAAGCTGGGTCTCGACAGCATTCCTTGCAATTTCAAGCTCTTTTAGAGCTTCGCCTTGAGCGTCAATTGCGCTGGTCAACCCTCCCTGCATCTCCGGGGGAAGCGCCTTGACAAGCTTTGCTAGCTCGTCAATCGCGGCCTTCCACAGCGCTTGCCCATCTGACGTGGCGCTGCGGAGCGCAATCGTTTCTGCGTCGAGCATTGCTGATCGCAAGAGCTCGATCATTTGCTTCTGGATATCCTGCCAAACTGGCAGAAGGCCTGATGCACCAGCCGGCAAAGCGGGTGGGGGGACGTCCCTTGGAAAAAGCGATGCGAAATCGAGCCACATAGCGAGCAGTGTCTGGCGCTGAGCGTTCAACGCCGCCACCGTTTGGACCGTGCTTATGTCAAATCTTATACACGCGAAATAATTAGGGATTGTGGAAATAGCACGCTCCACAAGGACTTGCGTGGCGTCTATCTCTGGGGAGACATTTGCCAGAAATTCGCTGAGAGCTTTCTCCCATGCGCTGAGGAAGATTGTCATAGTATTGACGGCCGTCACGAATTCGCCTGGGCTTTTACTGGCGAGATTGGTGCGAATCGTCTTGATGCCATCGACCGCGTCTTTAATCGTTTTAACCGCCGACTTTGCTGTCGTGCTTGAATCGTCAACAACGGCATCGAGAAGCTTACGAAGGCTTCCGATTGCCTGTGTGCACACGCTATTGGACAGTTGGACCAAGCCATTTACCTGGTTTTGGACGGCTTCCGCGTCGTTGATCGCGTCGACGGCCAATTGCAAAGCGGTGCCAAGGCTTGCTCTGTCGAGTACACTGCCGAGATTCTGCTCAGCAAGGGAAATGACGCTTTTGGTTAGCCCGTAGAGAGGTCCCTCACGCAGGCCCATGACCTTTGAGGGTAGCGCACCGACTCGTTTCGTGATTTCTTCTATCGGATTTCTGTTTTTCCAGACTTCAGGGTTGCCGGCGACGACGGCGACGTTAGCGGAGAATTTTGCGAGATCATTTGCATCCGCTCCGGCGTCCATAATCAAAACGACGGTGCCCGGCAGGCTTTTCGCCGCCTCGGCGACGAGTTCTGTAAGCTGATCTTGAATGGTGTTCCAAGGAGCAAATGTTTGAAATGTCTTGGCGATTTCTTGTTGCGACGAGATGAGGTAAAAACGAAGCCGCTCTGCGAAAGTGCTTATCGGCGTTCGCGCAATGGTTTCGAGTTCGCGTACAACTCGTTGCCCCAAAGTCCAGATCTCGGTCGCGGAGTCGACTTGTTTCGCAATCCTTTCAGCATCACTGAGCGTTTGGTCGGCATCAGGCGCCTCAATCACCGTTATCAATGCTTCGCCCAAATCGTTCAGCGCGCAGGTGAAGTCCGGAAATAGCACCGAGCCAGTATTTTCGTCGAGTTGCTGCCGGAGAGCTTGGATAGGACCCTGAAGTTGTTTCGCGACATCGAGGAGTTGCGTCCCGGTGAAGTTTGTGATTTCCTCAAGGAGAGGAATATGGCTGCCAAGATCACCTGTGACAGCTTCGATGAAAACCGTCAGCTTGATCAGGCCAAAGAGGGTGGCGTCCTCACCGAAATGCCCAATAGCTAGTTCCTTGTTGTCATACCTCCTAGGCGTGCCCCCCGACGAACAGGCTCCTGGCGAGATCGGTGGCGACCCAGCGGCCCCACCCGCCGCAGGGTTCGTTTCGACCCCTGGCGATTGTGCGGTTGACGCTTGATCTTGAGGGGGAGCTTCGGCTGCAGTGGGAACAGCCCTGCAGTCCTTGAAGCCGGCCGGCTGCGGCCCGGCAATCCCGAAGCGCCTGTTCAAACCATAGATTACCTTGGCTGGCCTGGCGACGGTACCAGCTTGGTCGCCATGGTCACCCATATTGAGCTTGGGAAGCGGATCGTTCGTGACACGCAAAAAGGTCTCGGGGTCTGCTATCCCGCAATATTCCGGGGGGTTGAAGCCATTGTAAACGTAATTCTTTTCGTACTCGACCTCCAAAACCGGAGCGGCTGACCCCGTTAGCCCTTGGATCTGCTGTGGTCGGATTTGGGCTTTGGTCATCCGCGGGTAGAAGGGCGGCTGTTCAGCCGCAACCAGTTCAGAATTGAATGCGAACTCGCTGTCGCCCTTAACCGCCTCTAGCAATTGCCAGTCGGTGACGAAAGTGCACTGACCCTTGCGCTGTTCGTCGGCATAGGTTCGCAGAGCGCCGTTGTGTTCTACTTTGTTCCACTGCTTCGGCTTATCAAGATCCTTCGACTCGCCAGTTTCTGCAACCTTCGCGTCCTTTGAGGGTTTGAGGGTATCGTCGCTTTCGGGCTTTTCTCCTCCATAGTATTTCGTGAGCGCCTCGAGAGTTGCCGGATCGCTGGCCGCTCGATGGTCAGCGAAAATTAGCGCCATGGAGATAGGCGTTGGTTGCCCATCGACACGCATACGGAATCTTACTGTACCTTTCGTCCCAATGTCCGTGCGTGGCCAGAAGACAATCCCAGCCAGTTGGCCCAGACGTGGTTCCTCTCCTTTTGCTCTACGATCCACCCAACCCCTGATGCGACCATGAGGGCCGGCTCTTGCAGATCCTAGCATCCGGTTGATCGTCTCAAGACGGTTCTGAGGCAAGTCTTCCGCCGTGCCTGCGAGGGGGAGTGGATCTATTAGCGGTTTGTCGTCCAAAGGATCAACGAGATCAGGCGTGCGAAGGGTAAGAAGCGAGATTTCCCGAGGCTGAAAATCGCGGCCTTCGAAGGATTGCGCGACCGCGGGATACTGATGTGAGGCCTGCGTGACCTCAATGTAGATGCGGGTGGCCTGTTCGACAGAATATCCGAGCGACGGACGTTTGGGGTCTATTGGCCGCAATCGTGGTTCGGTCACCTTGACGAGAGACGCTTTGTGACAAAGTGGAAATAGATATCCGCGGCGGACCACGGTCGTAATTATATCGGACCCGTCAGAAATTAGCTCGCGCCAGTGCTGCAGACTGTAACTCCTGAAGTAGCTGTTCTTGCTCCCATTGGCGCTCCCGGCGGTCACCAATGGGAACGTTGTGTCGAGGTCGAGCATGGCACCCGTTGCGCCCAACGCGAGCCGCCGAGTTCGCAAGGGGACAGGCAAATAGATGGCAATTGGGGTTTTTGGATCGCTGTCCGTGATATAGTCGTTGCTGGGCGGCGCAATCTGACTACTTACCTCTTTGTCCTTCGAAGCGATAACTGGCAGGCCGTACATGGACGTGAGAGCCACCAACTCCGCCTGATCCTGCGGGCTCATAGCCGTTCGGTACCAACGGCCGCTCGGAGATTGCCAGCGTTCGAGTTGCTTTAGATCGTCTGAGGAAGCACTCTTCAGAAACGTGTCTCGTTTAAATTCCTCAAAATGCTCTGACCAAATCGCTCGCAATGACGAGACTTTTTGCTGTTCGAAGAGACGTGCCTGCCATATCTGCGTCAGAGCGGGTGCATCCGCGGAGCAGTCGGGCCGGCGCGGCGCCCCCTTAGGCGTGATCCACCGAGCGTCTTGCGCTGGGGATAGTATCAAGCCTGTCGGAATTTCAAGGGCGGTGTGAAAGTCGCTCGGCTGCTGAACCAAAGCGGCGATCTCACGAACACGGGCATCACCGGTCTTCTTTTCCCCTACCTTGATGCCTCGGTTTGTCAGGATTTCAGCAGAACGCGATTCCTCAATTAGTTTGTCCCTATCCAGATACTGCCGGGAGGCGCGCTGCACGACGCGCAGCTCAAACTTTTCCCAGGCGGTCAAGCTCTCAACGGTGAGCGGGATAGGATCATTCGCTAGCGAGAAGGCCAGGCGTGACGGCTCTGAAATCCAAGCCTCGACTGGGCGGCGAAAACCCTCCAAAACCTCGTCAACCGAGTCGCCATCGCGAAGGGTGTCAGACTGACTCCTTCTGAATTTCTCTAGCCGCTCAATCAGAGCCGCTTGCATGCCTCGCTCCTGCTGCTCCTTTTGCGGAGGCGTCAGGTCAGGCAGCTTCAGCCCTGCCTTCTTCCAGATCGATTGCAATTCCTCCTCGGAGAAGGGCCAACTTGGTAACAAGATCCAAGGGTGTCTAGCCCGCGGGTTATTCGGATCGATCGGGTGTTCCGGATCGAAGTTCTGAAAATCTCTGAAATCGTCAGAACGCGCGCTAGCTTCTTTCCAAAGGTCGTCAACGTCGTCGGGTCGCGTGACAGCGCCTGACTTGTTGTTTTTAACCCAATCAGAGGCGTCCGAGCGGCTCATTGGAAACACAGGCCGCGCCAGGGTTTCCGCAGCTTCGTCAAAGTCCGCCGCAGTGAATTTCTCGGTGTCCTTCTTGCTAATCAGCTTGTCGAGCCGCTCCCTCCTATTTTTCACTGCAAAAACTCGTGCTGCTCTCCGCGCTTCAACAGTAAATAAGCCAGTCGGTCCAATCCAAACACCAAATTTCTGACCGTCGGCTTGATCCCACTGATTCGCAAATTGTGCAAAAGGGCTATAACCTCCGTCCGTTTGTTCCTTTGCCGTTTTTTCATCCTGAATTGCCTGGCGTAGCTTTTGTGATTCCTGGCTGGTAGGCGACAGTCCTTGTAGCAGTCTCAATTGCGCTTGGGGTACGGCATCGCCCGCGTCGGGCAACGGATGCTCCTGGCGCAGAAAACTTCTTTCCATGATGTGCTGAGGCGGAAACTCGGCTAGCAAAACCGCCTCGTCGGGCTCGGTCGCGGAGTCCATCTGGTCGGAGTGCAGCGGGACGAGTTCTACGCTTTTGTTGATCGACAAGTCGATATTGTGGAATTGGAAAGACAGGCAAAGTAGATCCTGTCCTCGCCACAAGCGCAACTTGGCGCGGTCGGGCAGCGGAATTCTTAGAACCGAATCCGGCGTAGCGTATGCAAACACGGGTGAAGGACGATCAAGCGAGAGCACCTTGGTCTTTGCAGGCGGTGCGGAAGCGTGAAGCAACCGCAGAGCGGCCCCCCCTAGGTCAAACCGTGTACGGTCCACTTGATCCAATGCCAATGTCGTCGACATTAGGCGAACGTCCATAGAGAATGACTTCAGTTTGCCACTGCTTGCCGTGACCTCGATTGGACGCGTTGACACATGATCAATACCGTCTTCTGCAACTTTGGCTTCGAACGAGGTTTTCGGCGTATTCAGCCGCCACAGGTCATCCATCGCTTGGATTGACCAATGTTGATCGCGGCCCTGCGAAGTCCGCGTGGCGAGTTGACAGCGGACCTGGGTCGCTTCGCAACGAGGGCTATGAATTAACAGATCGAACGGTCCTTTCAATGAAATCCCACGGTCGCGCCAGAAAGTTGCCGTAACGCCAGTCGCTGCTCGTAAATGCAACTGCATGTATTTGCTTTTGGCGAGGTCGAATTCCGCCGGCGTCTCGTCATTTGTAAGTTGAGCGCACTCGTTCCCGTCAACGTGCGAAATAAGTAATCGACGTCCAAAGAAACGGTTGCCGAACGCTGCGAAAAGCTGGCGGCCCTCGGCTTCGAGCGCCGTCTCTTGCGAGGCGGTATCGAATACCAGGGATGCCCGGTTTGGGCAGGTGACCTGACCTCCGAAGAGACGTGCGACCAACTCGGCTGGCTTTCTTGCTATTAGCTTAGCTGAAAATCTAACGGCTTTAGGCTGCTCTGGCAGAGGAACAACAGCCACAGCTGTAATAGAGCGTCCAAACCGCCACGTTCCACTAATCGTCCAGCCATGGCCGGATTGTTGGAGGATGAAATCGATCCGGCGTAGGTCGTCCCGGATCGTTCGGACGATCGTTAACTCGTTAGTCGTCTGAACTATTCGCGTCGCTCCGGGAAGGAGTCGTTCTGGATCAAGACGCAGAACATCTGCGCCGTCCCGGCGAACCACGAATCCGGTGAGATCATGAACAAAGTGCGGTCCTGCTGGCTGTTCGTCCGCATGCCCCGAAGTTGTCGCAAGCACCGTAGCGCCAACTCCTCCTAGAAACTCCCGTCGAGTGATCTTGTTCATAGCTAGAAATAACTCGCCGATTGATTAGCTAGAGCCTACGAATGCGTTGGAAGACTGTATCGAGTTTGATTGTCAATTGCGCCGATCTGGGGGAGCAAGCCCCTGGATCCCGTTACATAAGCAGCCTCCTCAAGCAGAAAGGCATACGGACCGCGATCGGTCAGAGCCTTTTGAACTTCCTTATAGAGCGACAACTGCACCTCAGGGTCCTTCTCCTGCGCTGCCTTCTTGATCACCTCGCTGATCTTCGCGTCGTGCCAATGGCAGTACCAAGCAAGGGTGTGAGGCTCGTCGAACATGTTGACATCCTCCCGATCAGAATTGGCGCAAAGTGCGTTTGCATTACTATGCGCGTGGAGATAGTCCGAACTCAGGGTGATGAGCGCGAGCTGGTGTTTGCGCATTTGCAACCGCTCACGAAAGGCACCGGCGGACGATGCGGCATTGAGCTTGAGCGTTATACCGAAAGGCGCCAATTCCTTGGCTAACCAAATGGCCACCGCAGATCGTCCGGCGCTCACAACGAAGTCGAGCTGAAGGTCGCCTGCGTGATTGGCCAGCGCAGTCTTTGCTTCACCAACGTTCCAAGCTCGGGTGAATTCGTCGACCAGAGAATTGCCCACTACGGATGGCCAAAATCGATCGCATGCGTCCCACCTTACGGAGTTCAGCCAACAGGCTAGTGCATTAGTGTTGATGGCTTTGCGAATTCCTGTACGGACCTCCGTGACGTCAAGCGGCGGTTCGGCGGTGTTCATGCACAGAATGAGCAGGTTAGCTTTGCGCTCTCGGAGAGCGTGGACAGTATCTCCGTTCGATTTGGAACTCACAGCTACGCTGGGTGAAGTGCACATTTTGGAAGGCGCACTCGGCGCATTCCAGGCAACCTCAACTTGCCCACACTGAAGCAGACGTTGCTGTTCTCGGGGATCAGGTACATTTCGAACAATTAGCGGGAGGCCCATGATCGCCTTGGAGTTGTCTGGATGATAGGCGTTTCGCTGCAAAACGATCTCATCGGTGCGCACAGCGTTTGTAATCTGGAATGGACCCGAGCCCGCGCTATTAAATCTTAGCCAAGCCTCACCATCGTCGTGGGAACCTGGCGGGTAAGGGGGACTGAGTTCTGGGGAGTAGTGGCGCCTCACTAGGGCACTATCGAGGATACTGCTGCTCGCAGACGTCAGGCAGTGCAGTACGATTTGTTCTTCCACGAAGCTTGGAAGCGTAAGGACCAGCACATTGGGCAAAGTCTTGTCGACTTCGATACAGCTCGGCGCGTTCGTCGCGGTGAGGCCGAGATGAGCAAGTGGGAGTGCTGGGCCGCTGTTGATCCAGAGTGCTCGCCTGAGACTGAAGACCACATCAACTGCAGATATCTCATTTCCCGAAGCAAACCTGCGACCGTCTGCGACCGTAAATCGCCAGACTGATCCGTCATTCTCCCATGTAGCCAGCCCAGGTGCGAGCTTTCCGCCCTCTAGGGTGATGAGCGTATCATATAGGTTGCCGATGAGCTCAAAGGCTGATGAGGAGAACGCGATGTGCGGGTCAAAGCTTTGGATATCGCCAATTTGCTTCGCAATAACGATGTGTCCCTTGTCCGGCTGATCGCATTTCGCAGCCGAAGTTGCCCGCCCGATGGAAGGCATCGCCAACCCGCCGGCTGCTATCAAGCCCAACACACCCCGGCGATGTATAGGCGCCACGGGCAAGCTCCATCAATGAGGAAGGCACTAAAAAACGAGCGGCGGCGCGACTGAGCGCCAGCCAAGTTCCCCCGCCCCCACGTCAAACGTAGAGTAGAGCTACAAAAATATTGAACTCAGAATGCGAGTGTATATTCTACCTGTCAAGACAGCTGAAGACACGCCGCTCGCTTTTCTGTGGGCGGCCGTGCTCGCTAGGCGGCTGTGTCTATCGCTCCGCCGCGAACGCAAGTTCGTCGTCAGGCTATACTATGCAGTAAATGTAGGCGCTGTGGCACGTTATATCATCAGGGGAGATAGTGATGGGCGTGAATGTGCAATTGCAAAATGTGACTGTCGATGGTGATTGGATCGAAGGCGATATAGATATCGAGATCGACGAGCTTGGTTCGAATGTCAGCAAGACCACACACTTCAAGACCAAGAAGGACTTGCAGCAGGATGGACCTCGGGGGTGGATTTAAGCTGCAATATACCGGCACCTTGGAGCCGCCGAACAATGCCTGCATTTCAGGGCGGATTTCCCTAGGGTTTCTAGGTGTGGATTTGCCTAAGCAATGCGTGGCCCTTTAAGATAGGAGAATTTGTAGTGCTGAAGAACGCGCTCATCTTTGCTGCATTTCTTGTGTTCGGCCTTCCGGCGGCAGCCGCGTCGTCGGTTCCGTGTATGGGAAGCGATCTAACGGGCGCGGAAACGGCGCAAGCGGACGCGAAAGGCACGCTTAATTCGGCAATTCATTTTCTGGCAGGTGGAGACGCCAAGACTCAACAGCTTGTGACGCGTTGGTTTGGTCGAAGTGATCAGGCAACAGTGGCCGCCGTCTCATCGGTCCTTTCCCGGACGTCAGATTGGGTCGACAAGGTTGCCCTCTACTGTCTGTATGAGAATGATGGAACCTTAGTGGACTCGGTGACAGCACCTGACGGCTCGATTATCTTGCGTGACACTGCGGGTAGCACGTACGCGTACGTTGACCCCGGCGATCTTACAAAAATCAATCTCGGGCTTGCTTTTTTCAACGCGCCGGCAATCGGCGTGAACAGTAAGCTAGGTACGATCGTTCATGAAGTTACACATTATTTTTTGACAGGTAATACTGACGACATCGGGTATGGAAAGGACGATTGCCTGCAATTGGCTAAAGATAATCCGGAGTCTGCGTTAAAGAACGCGGACAATTTCGAATATTTTATCGAAGAATGGATTTCATCATAGGATGAGGAGTCGTGCATTCGCGTGACCTCGCCGAGTCGCTGTTCTAGTCGATGAGCTTGAGGCCTTTGAAATCCGACTCGCCAGTCAAGCCATCAAACTGTGTAAGTAAGCAATACTGAATGTTTCGGGGGATGGCCATGTTGGCTAGTAAAAGTGCTCGCCGCTTGTTGGTGACATTCTCGTTGACCGCTAACATTGCAGCGGTCTCGGCGGCGGAAAACACCTGTGAATGCACTAAAAATCAGAAAGCATCAGCCAGCGCTCATGGGACGTGTTCGGTTGCTGACCTCGCAAGCAAATGCACGATAACATTTGAGGCTGGGAAAGCGAAAGAGGTTGCCCTGCAAGAGATCGAGAAGCAGGGCTTCCTGAACGGTCTGCAGTTCTTCAAAAGCGGTCAGGGCGATGCTATTACCCAAGGATTACAGGTTCTCCACGACCCACAGGATGTATTCCAAGCAGCTGGGACCGATGCCTCTGCATTTGCAAACACCCTCTTTTTGGCGCTCTCGCCTGCGATTGTGCAGGCTGATCCCTCAGCCTTGAAGCTCTCCCTTGACGTCCTCCAGAGCAACTCTGGAGACGTTGCGAGCGCATTTGCAGACTTTAACGCGGGTTCCCCCAAGCAGATAAACGGCGAATTCAGCAATAGCACGCTTTTTGTTCAGCACGGTTGCGTCGCCATTGTAAAACAATCATGGCGGGTTTTTTTGAAAACTGAATGGTCTTCAGCTTCTTCGGCAGGCTGCATACCTTAATAAGAGATGGCGGCGATGCTCGAAGCAATTTGGGAAGCAGTACCGAGGGTTCAGTCGACTTTTGCGCTGGTAGCGTTCCTTGCCGCTGCGTGTCTAACAGCGTACATATTGACCCTTCGTCATCGAGCTAAAGTAATCGAAGGTGCTTCCGATGATCTGCGTGCTGATTTGGTGAACGCCCTAAACGAATCTTTTCATATAGACACAAGCGGTATATCGAAAGTTCAGAGATATAATCTCGCCATGCAGATGCTTCGTGAGCGGAGGAGTCGGCTTGCGATGTGGCTCGTGTTCAGTGTTGTGGTGCTTTTAATTTTAGCGGGATGGACAGCCTATTCTACGGTACAAAACTTAGTGTCTTTTGAGGGCAAGCTCGGTTTGTTGGTCAATTCGATGAAGGACGATCCCAACTCTCCGGCTGTAACTAACTCTTCCGACATTTCGGATTTTTGGGTGTCGAGCACAACTGCTGCCTCTACGCGGGCTCTAATCCTACGCGTCTGCGAGACCAACACCTGCCTATCCTGTAAACAGGATGGCCGAACAATTCGGGTCTCTGCAGACGGGCCGCTTAAATCTTACGATGACAAGAATGGGGTTAGCCTCAAAAGCTGCCAGTGAGGTCAGGCGTTTCCTGGGCAGGACGACCTTGCTTGCTGGCTGTGTGGTGCTCACATTTTCGCTGCCGGCATCGGCGACGAACACACCGTGCAGCGGGCACAAAGGCGGGATAGCGCACTGCCAAGGTAGCACCTTTATTTGCAATGACGGATCTGTCAGCGTCAGCAAGAAGAACTGCGCGGTCTACATGGGTGGTAATCTCGGCCTAATGGGAAGCGAGCAAAGGGAGATGTCTTCAGCCAGCGTACCGGATGATTGCTACTGCCGCTCTGGCCAGTTCTGTGTCGGTCCGAGGGGAGGGCACTACTGCATCACTGACAGTGGTTCGAGGAGCTACCTTCGCAACTAGCTCGCCGTAAAGAACGGTTCTGGGTGGATACGTCTCAGTGTGAAAGACTAATTTCACACTGAGGAGTCGTTCGGGCTCTGAGAGCAGTCGATGACTCAAGACGGCGTAATTTCCAGAGTCTGAACGGCCGCTTTGTGCCTTCATGTCGGTCGTTCTGGGCGGCATGGCGATGAACTCGAAGCGGACTTTCGTAGCAAACCAACTGCGGCCTCACCAGGGCCTGTCTACGAACTAACACCCGAGAACCAGAGCGCAAATCATCAGAGTTATATTAAATATTGCTAATATCATATATCGGCACCTTTCGTTCAACATCGAGTTCAAATATTTCTTCAACCCCTGCTTGCGCTCGAAATGGAAGCGGGGCATGAATATCTAAGTACTATTTCCGAGCCTTACCGGGGGGTAAGTGGATTCCGTCACGCCTATAGTGGCTGGACTGGACAGCGGTGTCATTTGCTTGACGATGTTGACCCAGTATTTGCGCCAGCCTGCAGATCCTGATGCCATCCGCCATGATCTCGGTCTTGGCGAGCGGGTGGCCGATCGCGTCGATATCGTGAGGGCGGCAAAGCGGTTGAAGCTTAAGGCCAGGATCGTGCAGCCTTCGCCGAAGCGATTGGATCGCTTGCCGCTGCCCGTCATAGTGGAGAAGGAGGACGGGAGCTTTGCCGTACTGGCAGCCGCTTCCGCCGGCAAGGTGCTGGTGCAGGACCCACAGGTTGGCACGCCACGGGAGATGACCCGTGAGGAATTTGCGGCGCTCTGGAGCGGACATGTCATCCTGGTGACCAGCCGCGCCTTTGCGCAAGGGTTTTCCAGACGGTTCGATTTCTCCTGGTTCGTCCCGGAGATCATCCGCTACCGCCGGATTTTTGCCGAAGTGCTGCTGGCCTCCTTCTTCGTGCAGCTGCTTGGCCTGATCTCGCCGATTTTCTTCCAACTGGTGATTGACAAGGTGCTGGTTCACAACGGCCTGACCACACTGGAGGTGCTGGTCATCGGCCTGTCGGCGGTGTCGATGTTCGAGGTGCTGCTCACCGGGCTTCGCACCTACATCACCATCCACACTACCAGCCGCATCGATGTCGCGCTGGGCGCCAAGCTCTTCCACCACCTGCTCGGCCTGCCGATCGCCTATTTCGAGGCGAGGCAAACCGGCCAGACCGTGGCGCGCGTGCATGAACTCGAAAACATCCGCGCCTTCCTCACCGGCTCGGCGCTCACCGTGCTGCTCGATGTTCTGTTCCTCTTCGTCTTCCTGGCGGTGATGTACCTCTACAGCGGCTGGCTGACTTTGATCGTCATCTGCTCGATCCCGGCCTATGTCATCCTGTCGATGGCGGTGACGCCGGAGTTCCGCCGCCGAATCGAGGAGAAATTCAACCGCGGCGCCGAGAACCAGACTTTTCTTGTCGAATCGATCGTCGGCGTCGAGACGCTGAAGGCCATGGCGGTCGAGCCGCAGATGCAGCGGCGTTGGGAAGACCAACTCGCCGGCTATGTCGCGGCCGGCTTCCGCACGGCAAGGCTTTCCAACTTCGCCAGCAACACGGCGCAGTTCATCTCCAAGGCGGTGATCGTCGCCACCATGTGGTTCGGCGCCAAGGCGGTGCTGGCCGGCGACATGACGGTCGGCCAACTGGTCGCCTTCAACATCATGGCGGGTCGCGTCGCCGGTCCGGTGCTGCGGCTGGCGCAGCTGTGGCAGGACCTGCAGCAGGTGCGCATCTCGGTCGATCGCCTGGGCGACATCCTCAACGCGCCGGTCGAGCTTTCCGGCGGCGCGGGGCAGGGCTCATTGCGCAAGATCGCTGGGCATGCCGCCTTCGACCACGTCACCTTCCGCTACAGGCCAGGTGAGCGCGAGATTTTGAGCGACGTCTCCTTCCGGGTCGAACCCGGCGAGATCATCGGCATCGTCGGGCCATCGGGTTCCGGCAAGAGCACGGTGGCAAAGCTTTTGCAGCGGCTGCATGTGCCGGAGCGTGGCCGCGTGCTGATCGACGGCGTCGACCTGGCGCTGATCGATCCGCGCAGCCTGCGCCGCCAGATAGGCGTGGTGCTCCAGGAAAACATCCTTTTCCGTCGCACCGTGCGCGAGAACATTGCGCTAGCTGACCCGGCGCTACCGCTGGAGCGCGTCATCGAGGCGGCAAAACTTTCTGGCGCACATGAGTTCATCGTCCAGCTCAAATCCGGCTATGACACGGTATTGGAGGAGCGCGGCGCCAACCTGTCCGGCGGGCAGCGCCAGCGCATCGCCATTGCTCGTGCGCTGGTCAGCAACCCGCGCATCCTGATCTTCGACGAGGCGACCAGCGCGCTCGACTACGAGTCCGAATACGTCATTCAGCAGAACATGCGGCAGATGGCAAAGGGGCGTACGGTGTTCATCATCGCGCATCGCTTGGCGGCACTCCGCGACGCAACCCGCATCCTCACCATCGAGGCCGGCCGCATCACCGAGCAGGGCACGCACGAGGAGCTGTTGCATAGGGACGGTCGCTACGCCCAACTGTACCGCCTGCAGGCCGAGCAGCGGCCGGCGGCACCCCAACAGGAGGCGGCGGAATAGACCATGGGTCGCTACTGGAACGCCGTGAAAGAAGGATTGGCGCGGGAGGCGGCCACAAAACGCCCGGCGCTCAATTGCCACGAGCGCGAGTTCCAGGCCGCCGCGATCGAGATTCTGGAGACTCCGGCTTCGCCGGCTGCGCGTATCTTCGCCGCCCTGATAATGGTGTTCGCCACCGGCGCGCTCGCCTGGTCTTGGTTCGGCCGCATCGACACCTATGCCACGGTGCAGGGCAAGCTGATCCCGATCGGCAAGGTGCAGGTCGTTGAACCGCTAATCACTGGAACGGTGAAGGCGCTGCATGCCAGGCTAGGCGCCCATGTCGAGGCGGGTGAGGTGTTGGTCGAGCTCGATCCTTCCCAATATGCCGCTGAGCGGCAGAAGCTCACGGGCAATCTCGAAGCCGCTCAGGTCTCGGAGGCCCGGTTCAAGGCGCTGGTCGCCGCAGTGGCACAGGAAACCAATGCGGCCGATGCCGATTTCGTACCCCCCGCTGGCGCGCCGAAAGTGCTCGTCGACCTGCAGCGCCAGCAGATGCGGCAGTCTCTTGCCGCCTACCAGGCCGAGCAGGCAAGCCTTGAGGCGGCAATCGCGCAAAAGCGCGTTGAGATCGAACGCGGTAACCGCACGCTGGTTGAGCGCCGCAAGCTGGTGACGCTCGCCGGCGACAGGTTGGATGTCTACGAGCAACTGGAAAAGCGCCAGGTCGGGATCAAGACCAGCACCATCGAGGCGCGCCAGGGCGAGCAGGACCAATTGATGGCGGCGGTCGATGGCGAAGGGCAGGTGGCCGAGTTGGAGGCCACCGTCCTGACGCTGATCGCGCAGAGGCGCGAAAGGCGCGAGGCCTATCTCGATAAGGTCAACACCGAGTTGGTCGAGGTCGACCGCTCGATCGGCGAATTGAAGCAGGATTTCGCTAAAGCCGAACTGTTCGAGCGCTCGAGCGTGCTGAAATCCCCCGTCGCCGGTCGCGTGCAGCAACTGGAGGTCAACACGCTTGGCGAAGTGGTGCAGACCGGTCAGAGGCTGATGGTGATCGTGCCCGACGGCACTAAGCTCGAGATCGAAGCCATGCTGCTCAACCGCGATAAGGGTTTTGTCCATGAGGGGCAGGAAGCGAGAGTGAAACTGGAGGCCTTCCCCTTCACGCGCTACGGCACCCTCGACGGCGAAGTGGTGACGGTCTCCAACGATGCGATCTCGGCCAGCGCGCCGCAGCAGGGGCTGGGCGCCAAGCAGGAGACGGCGCATGACACGGCCGGGCCGCTGGTTTTTCCGGTAAGAATTGCGCTCACCGAGACGTCGATATGGGTCGAGGGTAAGGACGTAACGCTGACTCCGGGCATGTCGGTGACGGCCGAGGTAAAGACAGGCGATCGGCGCGTACTGGAGTTCCTGCTCGACCCGCTAATGGAGATGGCGGATGAGGCGTTCCATGAGCGGTAGAGGGGCGAGTCTGCTCGACCGAGCCGGAGCAACGCCGTGGGCCATACGTGGCGCGAGGCTTGCGAGCATTGCCGAAGTACAGAGGTCAGAAGGTAGAGATGACAATTATCGCTAAACCATCCAGGGCAGGGACGATTCTGGCGAAGATTATCCTTGCAATGTGGATAGGCCTTTTAGCCGGCCGAAGCCAAGCCGTCGCCGGTGCAGCTGAAGCCGATGCCGCCTTCCACGCGAACAACTATGGGGAGGCATTCAAAGAATGGCAGGAAGTCGCCAAAGCTGGTGACGCAGCGGGCGAATATAATCTCGGGTTTATGTACTCAGAGGGGCTGGGGGTCACTTTAGACTATTCCAAGGCGGCTGAGTGGTGGGCCAAAGCTGCGGCGCAGGATTTTCCGACCGCTCAATTGAGCCTTGGCCTCTTATACTCTCTGGGCAAGGGTGTTGCTAAAGATGATGTGGTAGCGGCCGAGCTTTGGCGAAAGGCTGCGGTCAAAGGCTCATCCAAAGCGCAACAATATCTCGGGGATGCTTATTTCTTCGGCAAGGGAGTATCTCAGAGCAACTCTGAAGCTGTTTCCTGGTGGGCCAAAGCCGCCGAGCAAGGAGAGGTCGCCGCCCAGGTCAATCTAGCGACTTCATTTCTTAATGGACAGGGAGTGCAAAAAGACGTCGCCGCTGCCTTTTCATGGTACGAAAAGGCAGCGAATGGCAATAACGGGAAGGCACAGTACAACCTAGCTATAATGTATTTAAAGGGCGTTGGTGTTCAAAGGAATCCAGAGATTGCTCTGCAATGGTTAAAGCGATCGGCCGCGCAGGGATATGCGGGTGCTCAAGAAGCGTTAGATCGCCTTCAGGCAGCCATGGGTAAACCCTGAGAGGGTATCTCAGAATCTATTTTGTAGCTTTTTTGTTTTTTTACCGCGGAGGAATCGATGGGCGGCAGATATGGATCTAATGGCGGGTTATTCGGTAGAAACCCAAATCTTACTTCAAGTATAAATGACTTCGGCAGCAGCGTAAGCTTAAGTCAAAATTTCGGAGCTTATCAAGTATCGGGAACTCTCTCAAGAGATTGGAACACCGGAGAGCTAACGGGAAGCGTATTTGCCGGCGTTGGCACACCGGGGCCGCTCAATGCAAATGTGGGAGTACAGGCTGACACGAATGGGAGGATCGGTTTTGTCGGAGGTGTGGCGCTTAATTGGGGTGTTTCAAGCACGACGTTAGCTAACGTTGAGGTTGGATTGGATTTTGATAGGGCGATTGACCCCTCACTCCCGTCGGCGTCCTCACTTGGGAATATTGATCTCTCGCCATTCGGGGCCGCCTACTATCAGGTTAACCAACCGGGACTCGTAGCAAAGCCGTACGTCGATTTCGACGTACTGCCAGGGTTGCCCACGTTGTCGAGCCCTTATGTGCCAGGCGCAGCTTTTCAAGCGGCGATGGCTATGCCGGGCAACAGTGCATTCTTGATGGGAGTCGCTGGCACAACAGCATCGACTTGGCGCCCGGGTGTGACTTACGCGAATCTGCAATTTGCCTACGACGCGATTGCTCAACAGCAATTTTTCGACGGTACGCTTCAAGCCTGGACGGGCTGGGATACGCCCAGAGAGCGTATGACACCCGCTGATTGGGCGGATCAAAACGGCGGGGTGTCAGTGCCCTCCCAAAGTGCTTTCACGACCAGCAACAACAGTATGGGTCCCTTTGCGCCGATCGGAGAGCAGCGGCCGGGGACAAATTCGGCACCGAGCGCCGGCGTAACATCCAACAATTCCTTTACCGAAAACAACAACAGTATGGGACCCTTTGCCCCTGTCGGAGAGCAGCGGCCGGGGACCAATTCGGCACCGAGTGGAACTCCAGGATTTGGTCCCGGCTCCGCGGGCGATTCTCGCGCGGCCGACAGGACTTCGGCGCCGGGCGGTGGAGGCTCGTACGGCACCAGTGGAGCAACCCAAAGCGGGAATCCGACCGGCCGCAATGTCGGTTACGGTAATGGCGCCGGCGATAACTACACTGGCGCGGAAGAAAACGGCACTGGATCTTCTTATAATGTAAGCAAACCCACACACTATTCTCCTGATCCCGGCTTTGTCGGAGGGCTGCCGGTCACGGATATCTCGCCAGCACCGCCTAAGTTTGACGCCATGCCATCTTGGGATCCAACCGTTACGCAAATCTATAGCCCGGTTGGATATGTACCTGCCGCCACCGTAAAAGCTCGGCCGACTGCGCGTCCCCGTCCCGCTCCAGCAGCCCGAGTCCGCGCAGTGGCTCCGCCTATATTCGCTCCTGCACTGATTTACGTGCCAGGCGTGGGCTACACTGATCGCTCCGCCCCCATTGACAAAGTAGGTGCGGTTGCGCAGCAGGCGTTGGCCGATGGATTGTCGCCTGCTGCAGCTCGGGCGAAAGCTCTATCGTATGCGGCGCAGCAGCATTTAAATATAAATGATCCGAACCTGAAGATGAGGGTTGAAAATACTCTTGGCGCGGGTGGAGGTAAGTCAGATCATACTAACAATTCTGGTCCAAGTGGAATTGGCGGGAGCTACCACGGGGTTGCGACTGTCGGTGACCATTATGGACACGATAGCGGTGTGACAGGCGACCGAGACAATGGCTGGAACGGTAAGCCTGTCATTCTCGATCTGGACGGCAATGGCCTTTCGATCAATACGCTTGACTCCTCATCGCAATTCCTCGACCTCGATGGCGACGGTTACCAGCACCGCACCGCCTGGGCCGGCGCCGGTAACGGCGTTTTGGTGCTCGATGCCGATGGCGACGGCAAGATCAGCCGCTCGAGCGAATTCGTCTTCACCGAATGGGACCAGACGGCGGACAGCGATCTCGATGCGCTGAAAAGCGTGTTCGACACTAATCACAACGGCTTGCTCGATGCGGGCGATGACCGCTGGGCCGACTTCAAGGTCATGGTCAATGGCCAGTTGGTATCACTTGCTTCACTCGGCGTCGCCTCGATTGGATTGACGGCGACGGGTAGCGGCCAGAATTTTGCTGATGGCTCGGCGATCACCGGTACAGCGACCTATACCAAGACCGATGGAACCACGGGCGCTGACGGTGATGCGGTGTTGGCCTCCGACGCCAACGGCTACATCATCAAGTCGAACACCGTCACCAATGGCGACGGCTCGACGACCACTACGCTTGGCGGCTACGACAAGGACGGCACGCTGGCCTTCCATAACCGCATCACCGTCAGCGCCGACGGCCTGTCGACCACCACCCAGTTCGACGATGACGGGAACGGTACCTACGAGCGTTCGCAGACCGATGTGAGGACAGTCACGGCGGGCGTGCGCCAGCGCGTCGTCTCCGATTTTCACACCGATGGCTCATTGGCTGAGCGCACCACCACGACAACCAGCGCCGACAAAACGACGGTGACAACGGCGCTCGACCAGGACGGCGACGGCGCCACCGATCAGACGCAGGTCTTCGTCAAGAATGCCGACGGTTCCACCACGACGACGGTGTCTGAGAACAGCGTCAACGGCACCTTGCTGCGCAAGGTCGTCACCACGGCATCCGCGGATGGCCTGATCAAGGTCGTTCAGAGCGATTCGACCGGAACCGGCACCTACGACCTGACCAGTACCGAGACGACGGTCGTGGCCGGTGACGGCACGCGCACTAAAACAGTTGCCGAAACTTCGAGCGGCGGCACATTGATCGATCGCGAGCTGACCGTCACCAGCGCCGATGGCCGCACCCGCACCGTGTCGCACGACGTGGACGGTGATGGCAGCTATGAAACCCGTGACGTGACAGCCATCACCAACGGCGCTGGCAGTTCGTCCGTAACAACCGTCTCTACGTACAGCTCGACTAACGTGCTGATCGGCAAGACGGTGGCCACCACAAGCAGCGACAGTCTGTCCAAGACGATTGCGACGGATTCGAACGGCGACGGACAGGCGGATCTCGTCTCGTCGGATGTGACCGTGGTTGGCGCCGGTGGTAGTCTGGCCGAAACGCAGCAGGTCAAGAGCCGTGACGGCTCCCCGCTGTCCAGCAGCGTGACCAACACCAGCGGTGACCGAAAGACGATTTCGATCTCCACCGACGTCAATGGGGATGGCCATGTCGACATGGCCAAGACGATCGTCGTCGACGGTGCCGGCGTGACGACTTCAACCGTCAGCCAGTACAATGCCGACGGCTCCCTTGTTGGTCGGACTTATGACCAAACCTCCGCTGACGGCCTGTCTTTGACCCACAAGACCGACATCGATGGCGACGGCACCTATGATACCGTCGTCACCGATGTGACAACGACGGATGCCTTCAGCAACCGTACGCGCACGGTTACGACGAAGAGCGCCAACGGTACGCTGGTCGGCAGCTCCGCGATCACGACCAGTGCCGACAGCCTGACGCAGACCGAAAAGGACGACATCGACGGCAACGGAACAATCGAACGCACGAATGTCACCGCCACAGTTCTTGGAGGCGATGGCAGCCGCACGGTGACGTCCTCGACGACCAGCGCCAGCGGCGCCTTATTGGCCAAAACCGAGGTTAAGACCAGCGCCGACCGCAAGACGACCACCACGAAGATCGATGCCAACGGCGACACGAAGATCGATCGCACTGTCGTCGATGTCCTCAATGCGGATGGCAGCGAGGTCTCCACCGTATCCGACACCGACAGCAACGGTGTGCTGCATGGCAAAACCGAAACAAGTATCTCAAGCGATGGCCTGACCAAGACTGTCAAACAGGACGTCAATGGTGACGGTGCCTATGACACCACAACCCAGTCCGTGACCGCTATCGCGGCGTCAGGCACTCGCACGACGATCAGCTCGACGACCTCCGGCAACGGCACGTTGCTGTCGAGGGCGGTCGCCGCTGTGTCGGCCAATGGGCTGAGCGTCAATCTGCAGACTGATGCCGACGGCAATGGCGTTGTTGAACGTAAATCCAGCGACGTTACCGTCCTCAACGCGGATGGATCGAGGACCCGAACCGTCTCGGAATTGAACGGTGGGGGGGCGCTAATCGACAAGACAGTCACGTTTGCCAGTGCCGATGGACACACGGTGACGACATCGACCGATCTTGACGGCGACGGGCTTTTCGACCTCGTGTCCTCCGATGTGAAGCTTCTCGGATCGAACGGCAGCACCAGCGAGACGCTGCAGGTGAAAAGCCGTGACGGTTCGCTGCTTTCCAGCTCGACCATCTACACCAGTGCCGACCAAAAAACGATTTCGATAGCGGCTGACGCGGACGGCGATGGCCACGTGGATACAATTAAGACGATCGTCGACGACGACGCTGGAGTCACTACTTCCAAAGTACTCTTTTTCAATCCCGACGGATCCAGCAACATCAAAAAATGGGATGTGATATCTGCCAACGGCCTGTCGGTAACTAGTAGGGCTGATCTCGACTGCGATGCCGTTGCCGACGTGGTTATCACGGACGTTACGACCATAGACGCATATGACAGTCGCACTCGAACTGTTACGACAAGGAGCGCCAACGGCACGCTGATCGGCAGCTCCTCCGTCACCACGAGCGCCAATGGCCTCGTCCAGACCGAGAAGGACGATATTAACGCCGACGGTACCGTCGACCGCACGACAGTCACCACGACCGTTCTCGGCTCTGACGGGAGCAAGACGGTAACTTCGACGACCACCAGCAACAGCGGTGCTATGCTGGCGAAGACGGAAGTCGTGACAGGTGCCGACCAAAAGACGGTTACGACCAAGATCGATGCCAACGGCGATAGCAAGACGGATCGGACGCAGGTCGACATCCTGAATGCCGATGGCAGCCTTACGACGACGGTGTCAGATACCGACATCAACGGAGTGCTGCATGCCAAGGCGGAGACGACACACTCCGCCGATGGCCTGACCACGACCTTGAAGCAGGACGTGAACGGCGACGGCGTCTACGACACGATCACGCAAGCCGTAACCACAATCGCCGCCTCAGGCGCTCGCACCACCACCACCTCGAGCACGTCCAATAACGGCACGCTGCTGTCGAAGGCGATTGCGACGGTCTCGGGGAATGGCCTGACCGCCGATATCCAAATGGATGCCGACGGGGATGGCATCGTAGAGAACAAGTCGAGCGACGTCACCGTTCTCAACGCCGATAGCTCAACGGTCAGGACGGCCTCGGCACTCACCGGCACGGGGGCTCTGATCGGCAAGACCATCACGACCACCAGCGCCAATGGCATGACATCTACAGTTCAGGTCGATCTCGACGGAAACGGCACGATCGACCGGACCAGCACCGCCACCACGACGCTCGGCGCCGACGGATCGAAGACCGACACCGTGACCGTCAAAAATGCCAACAATGCACAGATTGCCCGGTTCCAAACAGACACCAGCGGGGATGGCAACACGCTGACGACGAGCAGGGATGTTGATGGCAATGGCACGACGGATGAAGCCAGTTCAACCGTCCTCAACGCCAACGGCTCAACCACGGCGGTCAATCGCACCTATACATCCGGCATTTTGACGTCGTCGGCGACACGCACCCTCAGCGCGAACAGCCTCTCCAGCACGCTTGCCACCGATCTTGACGGCAACGGCACGATCGACCAGTCGACCACCGATGTTGTTGTGCTTAATGCCGATGGCAGCAAGACCGAAACCATTACCGATCTCGACGCCGCTGGCGCCGTGAAGGACAAGACTACTGTCGTTACCAGTGCCAATGGCCTTGTGAAGACGACAACCTGGGCGGCTGTCGGCGCGACCATCAGCCGCTCCAAGGTCGACACCATCGTCCTCAATGCGGACGGCAGCACCACCGAGACCGTCGATTACAAGAAAGCCGACGGATCGCTGGAGAGCCGCACCGTCACAACGGTCAGCGCCAACCGGCTAACCACCACAGTTACCCAGGACTACAACGGCGATGGCGCCATCGATCTGACGACGACGACCGTGAGGGCGGCCGATGGCAGCGTAACGACGACCACGACGGGTCCCGACACGACGGCCAATGCGTTAGGAACCGGCGCCTTTACGACGTCCCCTTCGTCCACCAGCAAGACGACCACTGTCAGCGCGGACGGGCTGAGCAGCACGACGATATATGGCGCGACGTCGGTTGACTATCTCCCGGACCTGCCCAGCAAGCGGACTACGGAAACGGCGATCGGAGTCGATGGCTCGACGGTTCAAACAATTAAAGCCTATGAGTCAACGACCCTAACCGAGCAGACCAGGACGACGACAGCCGGCGACGGCCTTGCGACCACCAAGGAATGGGATCTCAACGGCGACGGAACCTATGACCGCAAGGAGACGGACGTCACGGTCCTCAACGCCGATGGATCAAAAGTCCACACCGTCAACAAGTTCGACGGGGCGGCACAGACCAGCAGCTTCGTGGCAACGACCAGCGCCAATGGCCTGTCGACGACGACGAGCTTGGACCTGTTTGGGACCAATCCGTTCAGCCAGGATTCTACGGATATCACGGCCATCAATGCTGATGGGTCGACCACAAGAACGGTGACCAACTACAAGGCGGATGGCTCGCAGCTGTCGAAGTTCATCACAGCGACGTCAAGCAATGGCCGATCGGTCACCACTCAAGAAGATATCGACGGGGTTGTTGGGATAGACCGTGTCACTGTTGACGCCACAAGAGTATTGGCCGATGGCTCTGTGGTCGAAACGGTCAAGAGGTCAACACCGGCCGGGGTGCTCTTGGACAGCACGGTCACCACGACGAGCGGTGATCGGCGCTTGATCTCGATTTCGCGGGACGCCGATGGCGACGGCACGGTTGACCAGACCGAAGTCACCACCAAGGTCGTCGACGGCTCGGTGACCACACTGATCACCGACTTCAGCGGCGCCAATCACAAACTGAGCACTACGAAGATTTCTACGAGCGCCGACGGGCTTTTGACCACAACCCAATGGGATTTCAATGCCGACGGAACTATCGACCAGACTCGCCGGATCAACGTTGCGCATCTAGGAGATGGGGTAACGGACACCAAGACCAGAGACGGAACGGGTGTGTCTGACACTTTTTACAATAAGACAACGACATATACGAGCGATGACGGCCGTAGCAGTTGGACTGGGATCGATTATGACGCCAGCGGCGGTGGCTTCGATAATATGGACAGCATCATCACCATGGCGGATGGATCTACCGTCGAGGGTATACACAACAGGAACGTAAATGTATCGCATCTGATCCCGGGTACGATCTACTGGCAAGCAGCGATCCCTGCCAATGTCATCATTAAGACCAGCGCTGACGGGCTGACGACAAACTATTGGTATGACTACGGCGGCACCGGCACGAATCCGGTCGGCTCGGAAAATCCAGATCTGACCCACTACGAAGTAACGGCAGTTGCCCATGTGCAGATTGATGGCTCGGTCGTCACGGAGATAACAGGTCGCCGGCTTTGGGACGGCCCAGTCACAGGAAAAGGCATCCTGACGGTGAGCGCCGACGGCATGACCACGACGCTGCTCAAGGACGCCGACAACAATGGCACTTACGAACACAAGGAAGTGGCGGTCACCCGGATCGACGGCTCCATCCAAAAGATCGTCACGGACTACAATTCAAGCGGTGTAGTGACCCAGACAGTTACCACGGACGTCAGCGCTGACGGCCAATCCACGTCGGTCATAACCGCCAATGCTACGACGGGAACAGGCACGACGACCAGCGTCGGCGTCGAATTCATGTCGCCCGGCACGACCAACGATACCATCACCGGCAGTTCAGGCGACGACCAGATCAACGGCGGTGCCGGCAACGACACGATCAATGGCGGCGCTGGCGACGACTTCATTGACGGCGGCATTGGCGCAGACACGATGAACGGCGGCGCCGGCAATGACACTTATGTTGTCGATAACGTCTCGGATGTGGTGAGCGAGGCCGCCAGTCAGGGCACCGACACAGTGCTGAGTTCGATCACCTACACGATCTCGGATTCCGATGTTGAAAACCTGACGCTGACGGGCACGGCGGCCATCAATGGCTCAGGCAATGGCTCGTCAAATATCCTAACCGGCAATTCTGGAAACAACACCCTCACCGGAAACGGCGGCAACGACACCTTCTTCGGAGGCGCTGGCAACGACTTTATTCTGGGCAACACCGGCAGCGACACGTTGTGCGGCGGTACCGGTAACGATCATCTTGAAGGCGGCAATGGTAACGACAACTACATCTTTCAACGCGGCGACGGCAGCGATTATATCGGCGACTTCCAGAATACCAGAGCAGCTGGTTCAGGTGATCCTGCGGCAGCTCAAGCCTTGGGCGTTTCCGCCACCGGTATCGTCGATACGTGGATTGGCGGCTACATGTGGAGCACTGTTTTCAACCAGTTGCTAAAGCTTGGTGATGCTGGCAGCGACACCCTGACACTTACAGGGGGAATCAAGGCGGAGGATCTGTCGTTTACGTGGACGGGACCGAATAGCGACGATCTAACTATCACCATTGGCGGCGGGCCAACAGGTGACAGCGTAACGTTGGGTCAGGAGTCGATCGCCGGTGCACGTATCGACAAGCTTCAGCTCGACGGTATGGCCGCAATGAACTTGGTGGTCTCGAGAGCCATCGGAGCAACGGTGAATGCTGGGACGGGATCTAATATCATCTTCGGGCTTTCCGGAAACGAAACCCTCTGGGGCAACACCGGGGTGGACATTATCTATGGCGGGACCGGAAACGATGTGCTTTCGGCCGGGACGGGTGACGACACTTTGGTCGGCGGCACCGGCAATGACTATGAGAACGGCGAAGGCGGCAGCGACAAGTACGCATTCCGGCGCGGGGATGGCGCCGATACGATCGAAGACTTCAGCATGGTCGTGACGACCGCGGCGGCCGACATCAGCGCTGCCCAGGCCTTGGGTGTTTCCGCGACGGGATACACCAACACCTGGATTGGTGGCTATCTTTGGCAGACTAGCAGCAACAGCCTGCTGAAGCTGATCGATGGGACCGGCTCCGACACGCTGTCGTTGGAAGGCGGCATCACGGCGGATGACCTTTCCTTCTCATGGATCGGCGTGGGTGCGGATAATCTGCAGCTTACCATCGCTGGTGGGCCAGCCGGCGACAGCATCCGGATGGATCAGCAGAAAACGGCTGTCGCAAAGATCGAGAAGATCTCACTTGACGGCGTCGGCACGATGAACCTCAACGTTGCCGCGTCGGCTGGCGCAACGGTGAGTGCCGGCGCAGGCTCAAACCTCATCTTCGGCCTATCCGGAAACGAAACGCTCTATGGCAACATTGGCAACGACGTAATCTATGGCGCATCTGGCAATGACGTCATTGCTGGCGGTGCGGGGGACGACACTCTCGTTGGCGGATTTGGCAACGACTGGATGGATGGCGGGGACGGAAGCGACAGGTTTGTCTTTCGACGCGGCGACGGGAGCGACGGGGTTGGCGACTTCAGCATGGTCTATACGACCGCTACTGCCGATTTGAATGCCGCCCAAGCTATTGGGGTTTCGGCGAGCGGCATCAGGGATACTTGGGTTGGCGGTTATAATTGGCAAACAAGCACCAATAGTCTCCTGAAACTGATCGCTACGACAGGAACCGACACCTTGTCCCTTGAAGGTGGGATCAGACTGGACGATCTATCATTTTCGTGGGCTGGGCCCCGCTCCGAGGACCTGATCATCAGTATTGCCGGCGGTCCGGCAGGCGAAACTGTTCGCATATATCAGCAGGCTGTTGGAGTCTCGAAGATTGAAAAACTCGCCCTCGATGGCATCGGTGCCCTCAATCTCGCAGTCGCAAGCTCACCAGGCGCCACCGTCAGTGGCGCTACTGATGCCGACATCATCTTCGGCCTGGCCGGCAATGAAACGCTGAACGGCAATACCGGCAACGATATCCTTTCTGGCGGCGCCGGCAACGACACGCTAATTGGCGGCACCGGCAATGATCAGTATCGTTTCAGAGCCGGAGACGGATCAGACACCATCGTCGAATCCGGATCCTTTACCGACAACGATGAACTGAATTTCGGCACGGGAATCGACTCGAACGAACTCTGGTTCGCTCAGCAGGGAAACAATCTCGTGATCTCAGTTCTGGGCACGACAGACAAGGTGACGGTCAGCAACTGGTTCGCCGGTCCGGGAAATGTCGTCGAGACAATCAAATCGGGTGACGGCAAGGTGCTGAACCAATCCGATGTAGCCACTTTGGTAGCCGCCATGGCGGGTTTCGACCCTGCGACGGCGCCGACCGGATCCGGTATCCAGCCGAACGACCCGAGGCTCGGTGATCCGAACCATGTTGGCACGATCGCTGCAGCCATGCAGCACACTTGGATGGCGGCTTGAGATTAAAAGTTCAGCGTAAAGCCGGGCCGAGGTGGCTCGGCTTTACTAACTGCAGATGGCCATCGCTCCCACTCCAGTGTTAATGACGCCACCGTTGACTGTAATCAGCTCGATATGGGTATTTAATAATTCCATCGTCCAAGCACGCCTATTTGCCGGCAATGGACATGCGCCTTAGCTTTTGTTTTGATCGTATTTTCATAATTATGATACGTAATAATATTACATAGACCAAGCGCAAGGTAATCAATTAGAGGATTCTAACGTAAGTAAGTATTGACCCGAGCAGTCAAAAAGTCTTTGAAGAAATCGTCATAAAAGTGTCATAAAAGACATTGCTTCGCCGACAGGCATCCATTATTTTCTTCCATGAATAATGGCGGTGATCTTGGAGTCGACGATTGATTCATAAGTATGATGTAGCCCTTGTCGGCGGTGGGATCACCGGCCTCATGGCTGCCCAAAAGCTGAGCGACATTGGAATGCGTGTCGTTCTGATCGAGAAGCACGCGACTTTCGCATCAGGCCCCTCTACACGCAATGAGGGGTGGCTTCATAGGGGCACTTACCACGCGGCATCCATAAGAGATCGCGCAACCGCGCTCCAGGTGGCTAGCCGTTGCATCTACGGACATGAGCAACTTCGCCGTTTCAGCCCGGAAGCGCTTGAGGATATCGACGTTAAACCTCTGGTGTTGATCAGAGCCGAGGACCGTGTTTCAGAGGTGGTGTCCCGCTGGGACGAAGCCGAAGTACGCTATCGACCCATTTCGCTATCAGCGGCCAAGGCGCGAATTCCAGCCGCTAACTTCGACAATGCGGCAGCAGTCTTCGAGGCAGACGACGTCAGCCTCAACACACGTCTGCTTTACCGGAAGCTACATGCGCTGGCCCGAAAGGCAGGGTGTGACTTCTTCGTTGGCGCCGAGATTCTGCGGATTGAGGGCCAAGCTGCTACTATCAAAGACATGGACGGGCGGATCAACGCCGTCGAGGCTCAGAAGTTCGTGTATTCAGCTGGCACTGGTGCAAAGTCCGCTTTCCAGGAATATCACAACATTGAACTTCCGATCCGATACTGGAAAAGCCATTTGGTCGTAACCAAGCGGTTGGCATCGGCCGGCGTTTTCTATGTTGATGCTCACGAAGCCGCGATGATGCATCATGGCCAGATGAGCATCGTGGGTCTCAATGAAGACGCCATGCTGTGCCACGCGCCGTCCTATGATGTTGTACCAGATCGGGCACAGAATCTCCGCAACGCAATCAGACGTATATTCCCCGATTGGATCGGTGAAGACGCCGTCGATATCGCCTGCACTAAGGTTGACTTGGTTAGTGATACAGATAGTGCGCGCTCACTGAATATCGCTATAAGAGAACCAAAGCCCGGTCATATCTGCGTCTTGCCTGGTAAAATGACTGAAGCGCCATACCTGACCGACGTGCTGACGTCCTACCTACATCATCATCTCGACGACTCTCCAATCTCGATGAGACCTTGTGACGAATTCGTTCGCGAAGAAGCGCCTCTCAAAGTGGCCTAGAAGATGTCCCTCATCGATTATCTAAACCAAACCCGATACGGGCAAGATCTTCTCACCATTGATGAAGTTATTCGTCTGTCCGATCGAGGAAATACCATCTTCGATCCCTGCTCGGTGTTAATATCAAAACACGCGGTGATCGGCGCTTCGAACGTTTTCTTCCCCGGCGTCTATTTGCTTTGCGAGGAAGGGGCGGAACTCGTGGTTGGCGATTTCAACAGATTCTATCCCAATACCTTGTTGGAAGCCTCGGGCGGTGCAATCAGAGTCGGGACGCAAAACCAGTTTGGCGAGGGTGGATTCACCGCAAAAGCCAATCGCCAGGGCGCATCGATATCGATCGGCGATTACGGCAGATACATCAATGGAGCCGCGGTGTTTGGGTCCACAAGCCTCGGCTCGGGAAGCCAGCTCATTGGCGCCGTCACGGTAGACAGCTGTCATCTCCAAGAGGGTGGGGATTTTCGAGAGCCTGATCCGGACAAGCGAGCCGGTCTGTTGAAAGGCTTTGGCACAGCGAAGAACCTTACAATTCCCGCTGGTCATGTGATCACCGGCTCCGGTTCGTTTCACCTCGACAACTTGGTGCCGCAATCCTTCTATCATCCGAAAGCCTGAGATCGTGCGTTTAGTAGAACTTGGACTTGGGCTCCTTTCTATTGGGAGAACGTGGGGAACTGCAAAAGTGCCGCCGCCGACCCGTGAGAACGGACGCCTTCTCATTCACGAGGCATATTCAAGCGGGATCCGCTTCTTTGACACCGCGCCAGCCTATGGGGAGAGCGAAATTGTCTTCGGTGAGGCTGTCGCCGAAAAACCGGATATGCTCGCCGATATTTCAATTGCGACCAAGATGGGAGAAGACTGGAATCCGGACTTGGGCGTTAGCTGGGTCAGTCATTCCAGAGACGATCTGCTACGCAGCATAAATCGTAGTCTAGATCGCCTGTCTCGTATCGATGTCTTGCAGTTGCACAAAGCCAACCCTTTCAATGTGACATCAAGCGCGGTTCTGTCGGCTTTCGAACATGCTAGAAAACTCGGAGTCAAAATCACCGGTGCGTCTGTGAGTGACATGGAGACTGCCGCGCTTGCGTGTCAGTCAGGTCACTATGATTTGCTGCAATTTCCATACAACGCTATCCAACCCGGTTTCGTCGATGTCTTTACGATGTTGCGGCAGAAAGGCATGAAGGCGATCATAAATCGGCCATTTGCTATGGGGCAATTGGCGCTGCAGCAGAACCGCCATCAATCTCTGATTGACGCTTTCAGTTTCGTTCTTGGTGCCGATTTCACCGGAGTCGTTTTGACCGGAACTTCTTCGACAATTCACCTCGCCACCAACATGGCGGCCTTTGCCGAGGCGCGCCGCCAGTGTGGATGATTTTTGGAATCTCCGCCGGCACCATCCTAGGATTTTACGATTTCTGGACTAAGAAGGCGATGCATGACAATGGCGTGCTGCCAGTAGTCTTTTGGTCCGCGCTTTTTGGAGCCTTGGCATGGCTGCCCTCATTCCTCCCGGTAGCGCAATCTGTCGGAATGTACGTTGATCTGGCCAAGACCTCGGTCGCAGAACAATCGCTCATTCTGGTCAAATCACTTGCGATGACCGCATCTTGGCTTTTGGCTTATTATTCTGTCCGTGAACTGCCCATGTCATTCTCGGGGGCCGTTCGCGCCTCTGGTCCGCTATGGACTCTTCTAGCCGGGGCGATCGTATTTGGAGAGATGCTGGCCCCAATTCAACTGGTTGCGGTCGGCAGTTCTGTTGGGGCGTATTACATTCTCTCGATCGCCGGCAGAAAGGAAGGCATTCGAGTTCTGAGCAGCAGACCCGTGGCAATGATGGTGGGGGCAACCGTGCTATCGGCCATGACCACGGTATATGACAAGTTCATCGTGCAAAGCTTAGGCACGCCGGCCTACGCCGTTCAAGCATACTCAGCTATTGATAGATGTATTCTGTCATTGGCGGTCCTATTGTTGGCGACACGAACCAGGCCTGTGCGACGATCAGTTCGCTGGGATATCTATATCCCGCTCGTTGGCCTCTCATGGGTCGCCGCGGAACTTGTCTACTTTTATGCAATCCAAGACCCTGCTGCCAACGTCACTTATCTGTCGATCTTTCGGCGTACCAGCCTTGTTGTAGGTTTTCTGCTATCGGCAGCGCTGATCGGTGAGAAGAACGTTCCAGCCAAATCGTTTGTAGTGGCAATTATTGTGTTGTCGACTATTATGATGGTGATGTCTCGCTAGTTTCGTTGAATAGATTGGGCCAACGGATAGGGGGTCTGCTTTGTGGATAGCGCCGTCGCGGGGCGCCGACTGCGCGACGTCCGAAACGGCTTCTCATTGCCGTTCAAATTGACGCTCGCGAAGATCTTGCGTCTTGCCACGCACCCGACTCGGGCTTTGCGAATGGCACGCGCTGGCAGCCCCAAATTAAAGGTGATGGCGGCCGAGCTCGGTCAGCACTCTTCGCGGCAACGCGAAGAGCCACTGAACATATGTGTTAGTCGAATAGGCGAAAGTATTGTGTCGGTTGGTGAACGGAGTATCTTTATTTCAAAGAGTGGGGGAGATGAATGATTGTCGCCGACAACGAAACGGCCGTCGATTACCTGTATTATGATCCGATCGCGAAGACGGTGGCGGGACTTATCAGGGCGAGATCAGGCGATCCGCTGACCATCGGTCTGCACGGCGATTGGGGTGCGGGTAAATCAAGCGCCCTGCTGATGATCGAGGCGGCGTTTGCAGGCGACAAGCGCACTCTCTGCGTTCGATTCAACGGTTGGGCGTTTGAAGGATACGACGACGCCAAGGCCGTTCTGATCGAAACCATCGTTTCGGAGTTGCTGGCCAAGCGGACGCTGACGACCAAGGTTAAGGAGAAAGCGGCTGCCGTTCTCAAAAACGTGGACTGGTTCAAAGTCGCCCGGACAGCCGGTGGGGCAGCGCTGACGCTTTTCACAGGTATCCCTGCCGGCGGCCTTTTGGAAGGAGTGGCGTCGGCTGCCAAGCAGCTAATCTCCAACCCTGGAGAAGTTCTTACGGGGGAGATGCTAAACAGGGTGCTCGACGGGGCATCGGCTCATCTGAAGAGCAGTTCCTCAAGCGGGGAAACTACGCCGCAGCGCATGCATGAGTTCCGAAAGGACTTCGAGGAGCTTCTGGAAGCGGCGGATATCGATCGGCTGGTGGTTCTGATAGACGACCTCGACCGCTGTTTGCCAGCAACCGCAATCGCAACCCTAGAAGCAGTACGACTGTTTCTGTTCGTGCCGCGTGCAGCGTTTGTGGTGGCCGCCGACGAGGGCATGATTGAATATGCCGTGCGGAACCATTTCCCGGACTTGCCCGCCTCCCAAGGTTCCGGGAGCTATGCGCGGAATTATCTGGAAAAGCTGATCCAAGTCCCTTTCAGGATGCCGCCCCTCGGTTCAGTCGAAACCCGCATTTTCCTTACGCTCCTTCTAGCCTTGTCGTCGGGACTGAAAGAGGATGAGTTTAACAAGGTCCTGCCGATCGCCCGTGACGCCCTACAGAGACCTTGGCTCGACAAAGGCTTTGACCGGGCCAAGATCGCAACGGCCCTTAATCCCATACCACCCCCACTGGAAGCAGGGATACAGCTAGCTGCCGAGATCACGCCGATGCTGGCCGAGGGGGCTCGTGGGAATCCGCGCCAGGTTAAGCGGTTCGTCAACACGCTCACGCTCCGGCTCGCGATCGCGGACGAGCGCAAATTCCGCGATGAAATAAAAGAGACCGTGCTGGCAAAGTTGATGCTGGCGGAGCGGTTCGCCCCGGAGGTTTTTGACGCAATCGCTTTGGAGCTCGACGCCAACGGGCACTCGAAGACGGTAGCTGCTCTCGAAGCCTTGGCATCCGGCACTCCGCCGGACACTGCGAAATCAAGCGGCAAAAAGAAGCCAGTCGATACCGCCGAGTCGTTGGGCAAGGACTGGCCGAACATCGAATGGGCGAAGCGGTGGGCCGGTATTCGGTTCCCTCTCGCCGGCATAGACCTGCGACCATATTTCTTTGTGAGCCGTGATCGGCGCGCCGCCCTAGCAAGTGTGCTCGCCGCAGGACCAGTGGAGGAGATGGTCGAAAGACTTTCGGCCTCCTCTCTCGGCGCCAAGTCGATAGCTGTTTCGGAGTTGTCAGCGCTCACGTCAGTAGACGCAGAGCGAATATTCCATGCTCTTGCTGCAAAAGTTGATGCCGCGGACGACCTGAGCAAACGCCCTATTGCTGCAGACGGTTTAGCAGCCCTCTGCAACGCTAGACCCGAACTTCGGCCTCCACTAATTGCCTTACTGGATAGATTGCCCGCGGCAAACATAGGCGGCTGGGTAACGACCGGCTGGGGTTCTTCCGTTACCGGACCGCAAGCCGCAGCATTCAAGGGATTGCTCGAGAAGTGGAGGGATTCTGGTAACAAAGCTTTGAGCGCCGTCGCTAAGATGGAACTCGATACACCCCTGAAGGCGAAGCACTGATGGGGACGTCAGGAGGCAACAAGGGGTCGAAGCGTGCGCTGACACCCACCTGGGTAGACAGCCCGACCCCGACGCCGGCTCCGGTTCCGCCACCGTCGACGCCGACACCCGTGCCCAACCAACCAGGCGCGCCTGGAGCCCCGGCCCAACCTGGGTCCGCTCCTCAGCAGCCAGTCGTGCCTGCAGTCACTCTACCACCACTTCCGGCCATCGATGGGGCGGAGACACTCGGTCCCGCTCGCTCAGCCTTCTCGCGAGCCGCTTCCGGGTCGGGTGGCGGCAGTACCCGATCGGGACTCGGCAAGAGTGCGTCGCGATACGTGCGCGCCATGGGCGGCTCCGGTGCCGCCGCGAAGGTCATGGCCCCCTCACGCAGGGTGGCTTCCGGCCTGGGTCAGTTGGCAAACGACGTGGGCACTCAGGGTGCGGCCGAAGCGCTACGGCCCTTCAACCTTGAAAGTCTGGCCGGATCACCCGCTAGCCAAGTCCTGACCGCCCTGACAGATGTCCTGTGCCCTGACGGAGGTCCGATAGACGAGGCGATTGCGCGTTCGGCAATGCTCGAAACTGCAGCAGAATTGGCAGCCAGCGGGGACGTACCGTTCGACGCTTTACCGCCACCAGCATTGGAGGCGATTTTTCTTGGCACAATTGCACGATCGATCACGGCGAAGCTTTTCAATGAACTCGCCGGCGGTGCCGTCAAGCTGTCGAGCGACACGGCCACCCTGCGTAGTGTGGAAAACACTCTTCGGGACTACATCCAGGGCAAGGTCAATGACGTATTCACCGCGTCGGGCAGGGCGTTGGCGAGCATTCCACGGGCACAGATCGATAGCTTTGTGACAGCGATCTACGAGGGTGCTTTCGCGCTTCTCGAAGCTTTCGGAGAGTGACGATGAGACGCTTTGCCTTCATCGGCCGAATGGGCGTTTTGGATATGGCGGCCGTCTCGATAGTTCAACCCGACGCGGTTCCAGTTGAGGTTCAGTTCGTCAACACATTCAGCCGCCTGGACTACGGGATAGGTGACGCCCTTGAAAAGCTCAGAACCTTGGGGCTCTGTCCGTCTGAGACCGCCGTTGACCTTCTCATCTTGGCAGCGCTGATCAACGCTGCGGACACCAGGGTATCGCGCGCAAGGAACGCGCAGAACGGCTGGACGCGCGAACTGGATCTGACTGTACCGGTGTCGAATGTCGCACTCTGGCGATCCCAAAGTGATTTGCTGGAACGCACTTTGAGATTCCTGACCGGTGATCACTGGAGGATTTTCTTTAGGGAGCGCCCACCCGGCTTCGGCGCCTTGGCACAAGTTCCGACCGTCATGGCGCTGACAGGTTTTGATGAGGTCTGCCTGTTTTCCGGAGGGCTCGACAGCCTAATCGGAGCCATCGATCTTTTCGATAGGGGACGGCGACCGCTCCTTGTAAGCCACTACTGGGACTCGGAGACAAGCAAAGCGCAGCAGGCACTCCTTTATCAGCTAGGGAAGAAGATGGCGCCCCGGGAGGTCTATGCACTCCGAACGCGTCTGGGCTTTGACAAGAATCACGTTGACACTGGTGAAATAGAAGAAACCCAACGCGGCCGTTCATTCCTGTTCTTTGCCCTAGCGACGTTGGCGGCCTCGTCCCTGGCCGGGACCATCCAAGTCATCGTACCGGAGAACGGTCTTATAGGCCTCAACGTACCGTTGGATCCCCTCAGGTTGGGAGCCTTAAGTACCCGGACGACGCATCCCTTCTACATGGCAAGGATCAATGAACTCATCGCCAATCTGGATATTCCGGTGACATTGGTGAATCCGTATCGCCACATGACCAAGGGCGAGATGGTGGTTGCCTGCAAAGACCTGCCGTTTCTCAGGCAGGTAGTGGCGAGTTCGATGTCTTGCTCTTCGCCCGCAAAGGCACGCTACAAACGGATGTCGCCGCGCCATTGCGGAACCTGCGTGCCATGCCTCATACGTCGGGCATCCCTTACCCCGAGTCTTGGCATAGTCGACCCCACCCTGTATGCGGTACCGAGCCTCAATGATCACACGCTCGATACCCGGTCGGCCGAGGGTGAGCACGTTCGTTCGTTCCAGTTGATGGTGGATAAGCTCGCGGCGGCACCTCATTTAGCGGACGCCTTGGTATGGTTGCCTGGCCCGCTAGGCGATGCGCCCAGTGAATTGGCAGACTACGTTGGGGTTTTCCGTCGGGGTATGGCAGAGGTGGGAGGCTTATTGAAAAAGGTCAAAGCGAAGCCTGCCTAATGACATCTACGCCACGTTTCGTTGATTTTCACTGCCACCTCGATCTTTATCCCGACTTGGCTAAGGCCATTGCCCTATGCGAGGAGGCCCGCACGGCAACGCTCGCGGTCACGACGACGCCAAAGGCTTTCCGCCAGAACCAGAAGCTGGCGAAGGGCAAAGAGTTCGTCCGTGTCGCACTAGGGCTTCACCCACACTTGGCCGATGCCCGCTGGAATGAACTAGCACTATTTGAGGCATTGCTTCCCGAAACTCGCTATGTCGGTGAGATTGGGCTTGACGCTGGCCCCCGTTTCTACCGCAGCATGGAAAAGCAGACCGAGGTCTTCCGTCAGATCCTGCAGCTGTGCGCGACCCGTGGAGGCAAGGTGCTGTCCATCCATGCTGTCCGCGCCACAGCTCAAATTCTGGACCATCTTGAGGAGCTCTTTCCGCGATCCGCTGGGCGCGTCGTATTCCACTGGTTCAGCGGCACGATCACCGAGGCGCGGCGCGCCGCCGCATTTGGTTGCTACTTCTCGGTCAACCAAGCGATGTTCCGCAATGGGCGAGGTCAGGAACTTGTTAGATCGCTTCCGCTTGACCGAATCCTAACGGAAACGGACGGGCCATTCGTCGAAGTGGGTGACAAGCCGGTGAATCCTGGTGACGTTGCCCAGGCAGTAAAGCTCATCGCCGCGGCAATGGAATTGGAGACCGAAACCCTGCGGCGACAAGTTGTGAGCAATTTCGCAGCCCTTGTCGCGGACAGGGTGATATCATGACGATTGCTCCAGAAAACGGCTTAGTCCAGTTCTTTTGCCGACACCTAGTTGGTCTCTGCGTGGCGTATCGCCACATCCCTGACGACGACGAGAAGCCGGAACGCTTCTCAATCTGCTCCGGCACGCTCATCCTTATCCACAACGTGCTGTGCTTTCTCACAGCAGGTCACGTATTGAAGGAACTAGACGAACTGCGCAGTCATCCGAACGTCAAAATCGAGAGTTCTGCTTTTGCAGACACGTTCGGACTTGGGACCGTCAGCGATGTCCCGGTCCCGTTCGACTTGGTGACCGCTGACCTTTTCTACATCGATGACGACGAGGAAGGGCTGGATTTCGGCGTCATTGCAATCAACCCACACTTTGCCCGCTTGCTCGCGAAGAACGGCGTGGTCGCGCTAGCCGAGGAGCAATGGGCACACCAGCATAAAGTTGCCTTTGACCGTTACGCCTTGCTCGGCCTTCCGGTGGAACTCACGCCCGATCGGGTAACACCGGGTGTCGGCGGTAGCGCAACGCCCGTTATGGCGTTTTTGACGCCGACGACCGCTGATCCGAATCGCAAACCTCGGCGTCACGCTCAGTTCGTGGCTAAGCTAGACGGACCCGAACCCAAGGATGCCAAGGGTATGAGTGGGGGACCAATTTTCGGATTCCGGATCGATCCAGGTCCAGAGGTTCGATACTGGGTCGTCGCGCTTCAGAGCTCTTGGGACCCGGATTCCCGGACGATCTACGCTACGCCGATGCCAACCCTTGCCTCTCTAATGACCGAATGGGCATCAGCAGCGATCAGAGCCGCTACAACCTAGAAGGCTATTCTTGCGGCGCACTTTACGAGGCCGCGTCCGGACCGCAACAGGCCCAAATAGGCCGCTCGTCGGAACGCACTCGACGTTAGTGTAAAATACCCATTTCACACTATCGCAGGCCCAAGGGATTTTTCCACATAGGGACCGTTGACTGGCGGGCGGCTTTTCGGCGTACCTGGTCACAAATTGCCGTTTGTTTCCAGTGGCGTTGAAAGTTCCAGTGCATTGCCATTCGGAGACAGTGGCCGGAGTTAAGTTATCATAATGCGCGCGTTACTCGAGGGTCAGTACCAGCCCAGCATCAAATCTGCCGCGCGCAATTGCTTTCTCGTCCCGGCTGGCCTCTAGTTCGTTGTCGGCAATGCCTAGCTCTCGCTGAACCGCGCGAAGCACTTCAAGTGTGTCGGCAAGTTCCTCAATGCTCGGCTTCAGGCGGAACTCGTTTGCCTCCTCTACGAGCTTGGCTGCTAGCAGTTGAAGGCGCTCTTCAGAATGGGCTATCCTGAAGCGGACGGGTAGGCCAGCTTCTTGCATCTTAATCGGAATTAGATCTCGGACCAATTTTTCCACAGTTGTCTCCTAAGTCATCGCGCCTACTGCTCGCGCATCGCATTGTTCGCCCGACGCGGCAGCGGTAATCGTGTCTTTATGATAGAATCAAAGTGCTTTTTGTGTGAACCCGACGCCGACCTGCTGGTAACAGCGGAAGGGCCGGTGTTCACAATGGTTGGACTCGGGCCGGTTAGCCCCACTTATGTGATTGTCGCGAGCCAATTTCACCTGCCTTCGCTGGCCGATCTTGCTATTGAGGTCCCTGCGGTCATCGATTCTATTTTCAGAGTCCGGCGCAAGATCGAAAGCATCCGAGGGCCGCTTGTCATGACTGAACACGGCAGGGTGCCGGTATGTCGTGACTATGACGACCACGAAAAGCATTGCTTCCATGGACATGCGCTGCTCTTTGGGGTCAATAGTGCGGCGCTGGACCCGGCGCGCGACTACTACTCGAGCAGGGTCGAATTTGATGCGATCGGGCCGGCTCTTGCCTACGCTGCGCAGCAGGACGCCTACCTCCTCGTATCCCGTTCGCCGGAAGCGTACGAAATACTTTCGGGGCCGCTGAATGCACCCCGACAGCTTGCCCGAACGCTCGCAGCCATCGGCGCAGACGAAGCTCAGGCCGCGGACTGGCGGATCAGTCCCAGAAGATCGGATGCGGTTATGATGGCCGCAGTGCTCCGAACGGCTATGGAGCTGTCTAAATGACAAAAATCGAGGACCTTAAGGCTCGAGTTCGCGACATCAGCGATGCTATCACCGCACACGTGCGCACCGAGCCGGCGAACAACTCGCTAGCCGGCTGGGGACAGTTTGTCGAGGCTGCATCCCCTGTATTTCAGATCGGCCCGTACGGAACTGCCGCTGGAATAGTTGTAAACCAGATTGCCTTTCCAGACAGTCAGGTCGATGGTCGAGTAAAGACGCAGCTCCGCCACTTTTGGGATATGCGGCCTGCGGGGAAGATGTTTCCTCAGAATGTAAGGCTCGCCTTCACCGTGCTTGCGCTGGGTCGCACAAAGGATCCGGAACTACAGGTCCTAAGCTCCGAGATCGTCGCAACCCTCGTTGAACGCCAGCTCAGTGATGGATCTTGGGGAGATGCACCACCGCATCCTACGTCGCCAGCGGGCGGCCGGACGGATGCTACTGCGTGGACTGTTCTGGCACTGCGAAGGCATGGGGGGCCACGGTTGGCTATGGAAAAAGGCGCGGCGTGGCTGGCCGACCGGGCCGAGCATTTCGGCGACGCCCAGCTTCTGTCCACCATCGGCCTTGCTGGGGCAATCGCGGGGCACGCGAATGCCCATTCAGTCGCCGGCCTCCGAGCCCACGGCTTCGAAGTCATTGCACGTGCGACGGTAAACCGTGAAGAGCTCATCTCCTTTTTCGACTACGAAGAGCAAAGTGAAGGCAAGCAAATCCAGAGCAGGGATTATCTCTGCTATCCAGCCTTCTATCCACTCGCGGTGCTCGCAGCTGCGCTTGCCGAAGGCGCCGGCCCTTTTGAATTGATACGACTAGATGCATTCCGTGCCAACGCCATTGAGAAAATGATATCTTTGTCGAATGGCAGTCCCTACAAAGCACCGTCAGCGCGGTTCTCGTCGACCGTCGATCAAGCAATGTACGCACTTGCCTACGAAGAGCTCGCAGCCTCTGGGTCAGGCAAGGTCAGGGGCACGATAGCCCGGATTTATAAGCGGAGCCGCCGAAGCATTTTTGTCCAGCTGATCCTTCCAATCGTGGGGCTCTTCGCGCTTGCAGCTGCAATCGCCTATCCAACGAGTGTCGTTTCAAGCCTTCGTCCTGTCCTCGGCAACTGGGAGCCGATACTTGCGAACTTCGTGGAAAATCAGAAGGCGGCAATCCAGGTGTTTGCTGGCTTGGCAGCAACGCTCCTGTTCGCGACGCCGAAAAGCGGCCGTCAAATTCTCTGGGATAGGCTGCGGGGGCTGAGACGGGACCAATGATAATTCGCGATCCTTTGTACGGCCAGTTTGATCTTCCCACTTTCCTTGTGCCCTTGCTCACCGCGCCAGAATTCCGAAGGCTGTCGGAGGTAAGGCTAATCAATATCAACTCACCGAGCCTCTCAGGCCTCGCGGAAGTCACGCGGTACTCGCACACCTTGGGCGTCCTTCGCTTGGCCCTAGAGAATCCAATGATCGGCCTCAACGACGACGACTTCCGAGCGCTTCTCGCTAGCATAATCGTGCACGACGCTGGTACACCTGCTTTCGCACATCTCTTCGAATATGCGCTTATGGACCGGTTCGATTGGCACCATGAGACGATTTTGCCCGCCATTGTGAAGCGGCGACACCATCCTGACGCCGAACTCCACCAGTTTCACGCGTCGAGGCGTCCGCAGTTCAAGCGACTTTGTGAAAAGAATGGTATCCAATTCGAGATCGTGCTCGACATTCTCGAACACCGCCATCCCGCATCAAAGCTTGTCTTCGGCTCGGTAGACTTCGACAATTTGGATAACGTGGCCCGGATGAGCTGGATGCTCGGCATGCGCTTCGATATTGGCATGATACTCGCCCTGGCGTCCTCATTGGGTGCCAGTACCACGACTCAACTTCTTTTGCCGGAGACCGAGCGGGCTAACCTCCAGGCGTGGGCCGCGCTGCGCAAGAGCGCCTACGAGGTGCTCGTGTTTGATGGTCCGACCGTCGCCGGGCAAGCCGTACTATCGAAGCTTATCCGCGAGGCTTTGCAAACTGGAGCATTGGCTGAGGAGGATTGGACATATACCGACCACCAGCTGCTGAACGCGCTCCAGTCGTCCTCAGCCTATGCCAAGGATCGCTTACAGCGGGATTTCTTCGGTCCACTTCCTCAGCTTCGCCTCCTCGCTCACTTGACTGCCCACGATCACCCGGTGATGCAGGCGTCGCGGGATGATCTTGCCTGCTCCATCGAGGAATTCCTTAGGCAGCGCCGCGTTCAGCGTCCGTACGGATATTGCTTGCGTGACCGCGGTACTTTTGAAAAACGGATCATGGCGGTTGACCCCGCAACGGGGTCGAGCTGGTCAGTGGGGGAGAAGTCCGAAAGTCTGGTCCTTTACGGTTTCGGAGGAGGGGCGCACGTGCAATCATCGGAGCGCACGGGTCGAGAATTCCTAGAGTGGTATGCTGGGCGGACATGTTGAATACTTCTAGCGCATGCGACGTCGAAACGCGCGCCACCTTTCGCCGTTTCGGAGAAATAGACTGGGACTTTCCCGCCCAAGCAAGTGAATCGGCCTTCTCGGCAGTGCACTGGCATCCATGCCGCTTTCCCTCACAGATACCCGCGCTGTCGATCGGCAGGATGAGTGCCCCCGGTGATCTTGTCCTTGATCCCTTCATGGGCTCGGCGACCACACTTGTGGAGGCGCAGCGCCTTGGACGACGCGCCATCGGGATCGACCTCAACCCGGTTTCCTGTCTTCTTGGCAGCGCGAAGACGCTACCTAATTCCGCCGCCGATATACGCGCGACAATAAACGGAATTTTGGTTCAACTTCGAGGCTACTGGGAGGAGTTCGCCGAGGCTGAGCTGCCGCCCGCAGTTCAGGGGGATAAATGGTACATGCCGAGCACATTATCGACTCTTCGTCGGCTGCGGACGCTGGTCAAAAGGCAGACCTCGGAGAGCGGGTCCCTAATTGCGCGCGCCTGTTTTTCTTCGATCCTACTCCCGGCATGCCGCGAAGATCGTCACTGGGGGTACGTTTGCGACAACACGCGTCCGAAAGGGCATCGAGCCCCCGATGCGCGCGCGCTCTTTTCAACGGCACTGGGAAGGATGGCCGATGCCTATTCCGAGCGTGCCCTACCAAACGGGCCCGTGCCAACGGCAACAATTATCAATGACGATGCGGCATCTGCGTTGGTAGCACTGCCGGACGCGCAGGTAGATTGCGTGGTAACGTCGCCGCCGTACTTCGGCGTGGCGGATTACGTAAAAGCGCAGCGTCTCACAATGGAGTGGGAAGAACAGGAAATTGAGCCGCTCCGCCGTCAAGAGATCGGCGCACGCAGTAAACGACACCGAATAACGGCCTACGAAGAGTACCTAAACGAGTTGGACATCGTCTTCAAAGAGGTTCGCCGTGTTATGAAGGATGATGCGACGGCGGTAATCGTGTTTGGTCAATCACCGAAACGGCCCGACGCACAGACACGCTTTACCGAGAACCTAATTGCGGCCGGCTTTAAGCTCCACCTGGAACGGCACCGGCAGATACCGTCAGGCCGGCGACAAATGCCAAGTCTCGTGCGTGAGACTGTTTTGGTGTTTCGCAAATGAACGGCGACGCCACGCTGGGCGAGCTCGGTGAGAGGCGGATCCTGCGAGAGATCATCCCAGCTTACACGTCGGGCGCCGGTGATGACTGTGCCGCGATAGGTACGCTCAAGGGTCATATTGTTGTTACTACCGATCCGGTGCCGACGCCGGCGGCCCGTGCCATTGCTGGTGACGAAGACCTCTACTGGGTGGGTTGGCTGCTGGCCACCATCAATGCATCGGACATCGCCGCTGCAGGAGCCGCGCCAGTTGGGTTCCTCGCGGCTCTCGAAATGCCTGAGAGTCTCCGCGTCGCCGATTTCCATCGGTTGCTTGCCGGCATCCGCGACTCTTGCAAAGTCAATGGTTTGAGCTATGTGGGCGGGAACCTGCGAGAGGCTGATGTGCTTGCCGGAACGGGTACGGCGATCGGTGTTTCGGCTCGCCCACCCCTTACGCGGGCCGGCGCGGCCTCCGGCGACCATTTGGTCGTGGTAGGTGAAGGAGGCAGGTTTTGGGCCGACGCGGAGCGCATCCGGCGTGGCTTTCCAGTCGACCGAATCAGCAGCCCACTGTATGCCCCTGTGTCGCAAGCCCGGTTAATGCACGAGCTCCACCAGCGAGCTCTGGTGAAGTGTGCAATGGACAGCAGTGACGGTCTCGCCCCGACGCTACAGGAACTCTCCAGGGTAAACGCGCTGGGTTTACGTATTGAGTTGAGCTCAATGGCAGGAAAACACCGAGACCTTGATCCGAGGCCGGAAAGATTTTGGCTTGGCTGGGGCGATTGGACGATCGCAGCAGCTATCTCGCCCCATAAATTTGATGAAGTAGTGAATTTGGTCGAACGCCTTGGCGGGCAGGCGACTTCGATCGGTCGTTTTTTCGATGGCCCCGCCACAGTCGTTCTCGCTTCCAGTAACGTTACCCTGCCGTTAGGCAGACTCGAATCGGAACGCTTCGCAAAGGACTCTTGGTTTGCGAAGGGGGTGCAGGAATACCGCCGGATGCTGCATGAGCTTCCGCTTCCCTAACGGTTTACACTGCTACCTCCTGTGACTGAGCGCCGTGCCTTCGTTCGCGCATGTCGTCCGGATGACCACCGCTGTGCAGCTCGCTCACGAGCGGCTACCGCCGAGCCACACTACCGGGCAGGACACGCTCCGATTCCGGTATCGTTGCGGCCAGGACAAGCTAGATCGGTGACGACCCGGTGACGACCCAGATCAATTTGAAATGCTGATCTGAAATCGATTTCCACGTAAGTCATTGATTTTAAATGGTCGGAGTGGCGTGATTCGAACACGCGACCCCCTGATCCCAAATCAGGTGCGCTACCAGACTGCGCTACACTCCGACGTCCCGCGGCGTATAGGGGGCGCACGCCCGGAAGGCAACATAAAAACCGAGGTCGGAACTGGCGATGCCGCTCAGCGTTGCTGGCCGGCGATCTTCCTGGCGATCGCAGCGCCCTGGATCCTTGCGTTGGCAAAGCAGCCGCGAATGCTCGGCCGCATGCCGGTGAACCAGAGTCCGGGCAGCTTCGGGTCGTTCGCGGCGCCGTTGAACAACGGCACGCCCTTGGCATCGAGCACGCCGAGCCGGCCCAGCATCGTCTCCAGCCCCGTGCGGTAGCCGGTGGCGGCAATGACGATGTCGGGCGCGATCGTCTGGCCGTTGTCCAGCACGACCCCGTCGCGCCTGAATTCGCGCAATTGCGGCACCACGATGATGCGCCCGGCCTTGATGGCATCGACCGCGCCGTCGTCGGCGGCGATCGCCGTATAGTCGGAACCGAGCCGGCTGGCGCCGCCCGCCGGGGCAGGGGGCAGGCCGTATTTCGTCAGATCCCCGAACACCAGGCGCTGCGTTGCCGCCATGGCCGCGTCCGCGAGCCTTGTCGGCAGGCTCGCCATCACCGGCGACAAGCGGTGCACGGCGATCTTGCCGATACGCTTGGGCAGCAGCGAAGGTCCGTTGCGCGCCGAAAGCCACATCTGGCCCGTCTCGGCGCGGGAAAGATGGTTGAGCGTGTCGAAGCCGGAATTGCCGGCGCCGACCACCAGCACCGTCTTGCCGGCATAGTCGCTCGCCTTGCCGAAATCGGCCGAGTGGATGATCGATCCTGAAAAATCTGCCATGCCCTTCCAGGCAGGAATGAAGGGTTGCCTGTCGCGCCCGCTGGCGATCACCACGCAGCGCGCCGCCCTCAAGCCCGCGCTTGTCCGCAACAGCCAGTGGTCGTCACGAAATTCGATCTCGTCGACCTTGACGCCGAAGGCGATCGGCAGCCGGTGCGTTTCGGCGAAATCGTTGAGGTGGCTGATGACCGCGCTGCGGTGCGGGAAGGCCGGCGTTCCCGCCGGAAAGGAAACGCCCGGCAGCGAGGAGAGGTCGCGATGCGTGTTGAGGTGAAGGTTGTCGTGGCGGCGATGCCAGGGCTCGGCCAGCCGTTGCTCGCGTTCCAGGACCTGCGTCGTCACACCGGCCTTGACCAGCGCATAAGCGGCGGCAAGCCCGGCGGCGCCCGCGCCGATGACAATCGCGCCTTCCAGTATCGCAGGCTCGCCGACCCCCGACGGCAAGACTTTCGCTTCCGCGTCCATTGGTGTCTTTATCGTCGCCATCATGCCTTCAACTGGCACGACCATGTATCTGACATATGCCGCTCACGCGCCAAATGAAATAGGCGGATGTCGCGAGACCTCCGGCATTGTGTCGCGGATTTTTACAAGCGCCGGCTAATGAGCCGGGTCGGCGTGGCGATGCACCAGCTTGAACGCGCCATCCTCCAGCCGGAACACTTCCGTCACCCGCAAGGTCATCTCGGTCGCCTCGCCGTTCTTGCCGATGCGCGCCTTGGCATGCTGCAAGCCGCTCCAGAAGGCCAGATCGCCGCTTGCCGAAGCCTGCAGCACCTCAAGGTCGGTGTTGCCGCCCTTGTGGAAGCTTGCAGCGTCGCGTTCGTAGCGGCCGGCGACCGCTTCGGCGCCTTCGAGATGGTCGCCGCGCGGCGAGAAGAACGTCGCCGGTCCGGCGTGGGTGACGATCGCCTTCAGCGAGGTGGCATCGCCATTGACATAGTCCTCGGCGATCTTCTCGCGCTGCTTCATGAAGGCATCGAAGGACGAGCCGCCGGGATGGACCCTCCTGATCCAGCTTTCCAGGCCGGCCATGAAATTCTCGAGGAAGGCGGCGGTGTCGGCATTGGTGACGGCGCCCTTATCGTCGAGCAGCTCCGCGACATTGCCGATATAGGCCTCCGGCTGCTGCATCACGGGCATGTCGAGGAAGACGAAGGTCTGCCGAAGCGCCTGATTGGAACCGAAGGCGCCGATCTTGCTCGGGCTGACGCTGACGACCCCGGCTGGCAGGCCCTTGAACACGCTCTTGCCCGGCGGACGAGAGCCGACATCGAGCGCGTTTTTCAGGCAGCCCGGGATCGAGCGGTTGTATTCCGGGGTGACGAACAGCACCGCGTCGCATTCGCGTATCGCCGCGCGGAAAGCCGCCCACGCCGCAGGCGGGCTGTCGCCATCCAGATCCTCGTTGTAAAGCGGCAGGTCGCCGATCTCGATGAAGCGGCAGCGCACCGAATCCGGCGCGCGGGCGGCGAGCGCCTTGGCGATCTTGCGGCTGAAGGACTGGGCGCGCAGGCTGCCGACAAGCACAGCGAGCTGCAGGACGGCGTGTTCGGTTGCATTGGTCATGGCGAAACGTCCGGTTCTGATGGGCTCACAGGGTTGGGCCGGCCCGGGCCGGTCGGCCGACCTTTCGATAATGTCGCCAGCGCAGCGAGGTTCCCTACGCAGTGGCGGGGGCCTGGCCGCTTGCGGCCTTGCCGCCGCGGCCATTGCGCAGTAATGACGGATTGGCGCGAGATTTCAGGCCTCCTGCGGGAGGCTCTGATGTCGCGCCGAACAAGGTGCCCGGTCTTCGGGCGGCAAAGAGGTGGTCATGTCCGCGCGAATTTTCAGTCCAGCCAAAACCGCGATGCAGTCCGGCAAGGCCAAGACAGGACATTGGGTGCTGGAATTCGACCCCGCCCAGCGCAAGAAGATCGACCCGCTGATGGGCTACACCACCTCGGGCGACATGCTGAGCCAGGTGAAGCTCACCTTCGAGACGAAGGAAGAGGCTGTGGCTTATGCCGAGAAGGAAAAGATCGGCTATCGTGTGGAAGAGCCGAAGGAAACCAAGCGCCGGCAGATTTCCTATTCGGACAATTTCCGCTATGACCGCAGGACGCCCTGGACGCATTGACTCCCGGTCTTGCGCCGCCTGGCGTAACCCGCCTCAGCCGGCCCGGCCGGCCGACGGTCCCGTAGCTCAGCTGGATAGAGCACCGGCCTTCTAAGCCGATGGTCGCAGGTTCGAATCCTGCCGGGATCGCCATTTTTGGCAATCTTGTCGACGCAAATGTACGTTTTTTGCTTACGCCAACTTGGTTTGTGTACGCTATCTGCTTACATGACGCATGATCAAGTCATTCAAAAGCAAAGCGCTGGCAGATCTGTTCTCCACCGGGAAAACTGGAAAGATCGATGCCAAGATGCACAAGCGCATCCTTGTCCGGCTTGACCGCCTTGCGGCCTCTGAGCGGCCAAAAGATATGGACCTGCCAGGGTTTGATTTTCATGCCTTAAAGGGCTTCGATCCGACCCGTTATACGGTCCATGTGAACGGCCCGTGGTGCATCACATTTGAATTCGATGGCGAAGAGGCCGCCGCGTCGATTTCGAACAGTATCATTGAGGCGGACAGACTGGGGAAGTCGGATTTATGAGCGAGCACAAGCCGAAGCGTCCCGTCGAGCGTTGCCCGTCCCACCCGGGAGCTCTGCTTGAGGACATCATCCCGGCGACTGGAAAGACTAAGGTGGAGATCGCCCGGCTGCTCGGGATTTCGCGACAGCAGCTCTACGATATCACTCGCGAAAGGAAGCCGGTTTCGCCGGCCGTCGCGGCTCGGCTCGGAAAGATGTTCGGCGACGGCGCGGCGATCTGGCTTCGCATGCAGGCGGCTCATGATGCTTGGCATGCCGAACGGGACGTGGATGTCAGCGCTATCCCAACGCTGCACGCAGCGTAACAACGGTCCGCCGCTCAGCTGGATTGAGCACCGGCCGTCTAAACCGACGGTCGCGGGTTCGAATCCTGCCGGGATCGCCATTTTTTTGGGCGCGTTCCGGACACATAGGTTACGGTTTATACCGGAGACATGGATAACACTTTTGGCCCGAAGATCTGGTCGGCGCTTAAAAGTCTTCGGCTACCCTGCCGCTCGCGCCGCCAAGATATTTATTCCAGACGTAGTCGCGGATGAGTTTTCGATGGTCAGCTGTTCTGCGGTGATAGCTGGGTCGGTCAGGGTAGGATACGCCGGCAACATGGAAGAACGCTTCCTCGATGATCTCATGGTGCCCGACCGCCCCCGCCATCGTCATCGGGTTTTCCCGCGCGATGGCTACCGCAACGTCACTTGTTCTGTCCAAATGCGAGTAAAGGACGTTCCAGTTTGCGCCGCCAGTATCAAGCCCCTTGTTCAAGCGGGGTTCGAAGTTCAGCTTTCGTCCGGTCGTGGCGGAGAAGCGATAGAAGCAGAAGCCTGCCCATAAATTCCAGTGTCGATCGGTCGGCTTCGGCTCGTGGATATGATTTCGACCTGGAAGGAAGAGCTTGCCGTAGACAACCTTGCCTTTCATCTTGGCCGGGATGTCAAAAGGCACTACCGGGAAACAGTCATGATCAATGAAGCCGAATAACTCAGGCTCCAGGTGCCGTATGATGTTATGACAAGCCCAGTTTATCGCGGTTCCGTGCGATCTGGACAGATGTTTTTCCACCCGCATCGGCAGCGCCAAGTAAGGTACGCCTCTTACCTCACAGATGCTTTCTATTGCCTGTCTCGATGCCGGATCGGTCGAATTGTCGACAACGGCCAGGGTCATTCCCGGCGGGTGCATTTCCCATGCCTTGGCCAGCGCATCTATGACCCAGGGCGTATTGAACGCCACCGTAAAACAGACACGCGATGCACCAGTGGCTTTCAGGCGGTCTGCAAAAATGCGTCCGGCCGCTTTGCCCCGATGCTCGAAAGCCTTGTACACTAAGCCATTTCTGACTTCCTTCGCCGCGATGATTGCCGGCGCTCTGGTTATGATATCAACAATCTTCAGACCCATTTGGCCTGCATAACGTGACGTGAGGAGAAAGGGAAGTTCGCCCCCGATCCCTTGGCCCCTGGTATGGAAAGAGATCGAAGGCGCCGAGTCGGAGCGCTGAAATCAATGGCAGAACTGCTCGATCCGGCGAAACATTCCCCCCTGCCGTCAGTTCTCATAGCCAGTTTAGAGTGACCACCTGTCTCGCTGGCGCCATAGGTCCATGGGAGTTCGCCATAGGCGATACCAGCCGGCTCTTCTTATTTGCTCGGCAATTGGAGCGTCGCTGTACATCTTGAAGAACTGCAGCACGCGCGGGCTGGCGAAAGCCTTTTTGCCGCGTGTGTTGTAGTCGCTGACCGGGAGGCGGTGTCGGCTCAGAGTCAAGCCATTTCGAGAGAGCGCGACCCCGATGCAAAACTGCTCCGGTGCGTCCGTATTGGTCAATTCGCGTACGGCCAACATCGCGGAATAGGCCTCGGTCAATGCACCGGCATTGGCTCGATGAATGCCGAGGATTCCGCTTTGCCACATCGGTTCGCGGCCTGTCAGGGTGTAGTCTCCGATTTTGACGCCTTTGCCTGTGAGAACCGGGTAAAGCCGATGCTCGCCCTCACACTTACGCATGAAAGAACGTGTCGGAGAAATCTGTCGGAACCCTCTGGATGGATCGACATAAGCATAATGGTCCGAGTCCATGAAGATCAGGCGGTCCGCTCGCTTCAGGATCTCGATCAGGAAAGCAGCCTTGATGCCGAAATGATAGCGCCAGCCGAAAGACATCAACTCTTTCTGGTCGGCGGTTATAGCGATCGTCTCAACGGGGTATGGGCGAAAGAGTTCGGGCCTGTCGGTTGCGACGATTATCCTGGCGCCTGGGCAATTGTGCAGAAGCTTAAGCGCGCTGAGCAGCGCGCCGAAGTGATAAACCTCGTTATCGCCATAGGCGATATAGCCAAAAACGTCGTTCATTCGATCTATGGGAGATGTGTCTGAGACGCTCCCCTCTACCAACAGAGGCAACCTCAATCCACTCGAAATTTCCCCAATGTCGTTGCGCGGATAACAGGTTTTCGGTGGATCGCTCCCTTGCGCCGACCGAAGTTCCCGGTTGATGGTTCGGCCGGTCCGAGACTATGTCGCAGAAGTATTGGGGAGGGATCTGGATGTCGGCGCTTTCCAAATGGCTAAGGGACATGCGCTCCGGATTGCCGGAGCATGTGACCGTTGGCCGCCATACCTACGGCGTGACATGGCGAAAAGTCTTGGCCCCCTTGAAGGATGCTCCGTTGCAAGTCGGCGCCTTCTGCTCGGTTGCCGGTCGTGTGGTTTTCATCTGCTCTGGCCAGCATCCGACCGAGAGCGCAACCTCATTTCCAATCTACAGCCGGTTGCTGAATCAGCCGGAGCCAACCGCAAAAGGCGGCAAGCCGGCCGGCATCACCGTTGGCAATGACGTCTGGATCGGCAATGGTGCAATGATCCTGCCGGGCGTGGAGGTCGGCGATGGCGCGGTCGTCGGCGCCGGTGCCGTCGTGACCAAACATGTGCCGCCTTATGCCGTCGTCGGCGGGTCTCCAGCCCGACTGATCAGATATCGGTTCCCCGAGGAGACCATAGCGAAGCTGCTGGCAATCCAGTGGTGGCGCTGGGACGACGATAAGGTCAGGCGCGAGGCGGCCTCGCTCACCGGCCCGATTGAGACTTTCGTCGAGAAGCATTTTGTGGCAGGCACCGCAACGAGATGACGGCTAGCGGTTAGCGGAAAATGAAATCGTGTTTCTTCCTGGCGACCGATGGCAACTACTTTCCATATGCCTGCCTGACAGCGCGCCGGATAATTGATGTCTCCACGCCCATCGACGGCTTTCTGCTCTACACCGGCGCAAGCGAAACGGACTTTGAGGTCGCCCGTCATCTGCTTAAGGGCAAGGTCGAACTGGTCGATGTCACGGATTTCATGACCAATTTCGGCTTTCGCTTTGGAACACACAGCATTGCCGCTTACGTTCGGCTTTTCGCCGACCAGTTTCCGGTTTTCGAGCCGTATGATCGCATCGCATACGCGGATTGCGATGTTCTCTTCAACAGAGATATCAATGACTTGGCCGGGCAGCGGCTGCACGCGCCGCTGCTCGCCGCGCATGACGACTACATGTATTTCAGGCCTTCATACCGGCAAAAGCTCAAGCTGGCGCCCGGAGCGCCGTATTTTAATTCCGGTGTCGTCGTCTTCGACATGAACGCCGTCCGGGAGAACGCCCTGCTGGAGCAGACGCGAAAGACCGCCATTCATGGCCAGATGAACGATCAAAATGCCCTGAACGTCGTCTTCGAGGGCAAATGGCAAACGATGCACCCCAACTGGAATCTGCAATCGCTTGGAGCGAGAGAATTTCGCTTCTCGCAGGCCTGGGCCAGGCATTTCGCGGGCGGCAAGCCGTGGGGCAATCAGGTCGGCGTCGAACTCGAAGCTCTCAGGATATGGCGCGACCTGGCAAAGGACACGCCCTGGCGCAAGCCGTTCGAGCAGCGCATACCCTTCGAACGCGGCGTGATGAAGCGCATCATCCGGCGCTTCGACGCTGTTGCCGGTCTTTTCGGCAAGGACGTGCAGCGCCGCCGGGCCAGATATGACGGCACGAAGATGCATCGGCTCTACGCCCGGCAGGCGGATGAAGGAGCGATGGCGGTCCAGTTTCCGGAAGTGCTTGGCGATTTCGCCTGATCAGGCGCGCAAGCCTGGTTTGCGCCCGCCGCTATGGAACCGATCGTTTACCGGCGCTCGCGTTGCGGCTCCGACTCGCCAAAATGGAACGGCCTGAACCCGTCAGGCAGCCCCGAAGCCCGCGGCCGGCGTTTCTCACGTGTCTCACGGGATGCGTGGTGTCCTGCAGTATGCGTCGGTCGTCGCTTCGCCCGCTTCGAAAACAAAAGCCCGCCGCGGCAATGGGAAACCGCAACGGGCTTGGCAACGCCCCTGATAGGACGCCAATGGAAATCGAGGCTACGCCAGCAGGCCGGCGACCTTGGCCGCCTTGCGCAGTGTCTTGCGGGCTTCCACCGGGCTGCGCAGCCCGTCGAGCGCATCGCGGCAGACACGGCTTGCCGAGCGCCAGGCGCCGCCGCGCGCCGGCCCCGGCCAGCGCTGGTCGAGGCATTCCATCGCCTCGAAACAGCTTGATACCTTGCGCTGGCCGTTTGGCTGGAAATCGATCACGACTGGTTCGGAAAACCAGACATCGTTCATCACTTCCTCCGTTCTTGTGATTGTCTTTAGAGCAAGCAATCGGCGCCGGATGGGCGCCCGATGCAGGTCCGCGGGGCGATGCGGAACCCGCGCGTTAACCAACCACCGCGCATTAGGTTCCGAAGAATCTTAAGGTAGCGACAGGCCGCGTTCGGACCGGCTCATGGGCACCGGCTGGCGCGCGATCCGGGCCGCTAAATCGCGCGACCAAAGGGCCTTGGAACGCTCTATTCCACCAGCACATGCGCCTCGCGCGCGGCGACGATAAAAGCCTCCCTGGCGTTGTCCGCCGCGATGTCGCCGCGGATCGCCCGGCGGCAGGCGCGCAGCGCCGCGCCATGCAGCGCGCTGCCGGCATCGCGCCATTGGCCGGTCAGCAGTTCGACGGCTTGCTCCGCGTTGGATATATGCCGGATAGAGCCGGAAACGCCGACGGCGACTTCGACCGGCCTGGAAAACCATCCCTGGATCATCGCGAAAGCTCTCCCGAAATATGTCGGAACACGAAATTTTGCCGCGTGGTTCCGATCCGGAACGTCAACTTAACGTGAAGCCGTCTCACGAAGGTGGCGCACGCTGCTCATCTGCCAAGCGGCCGCCGCGAAAGCTCCATCAATTCCGCCTCGTCGGTGATGCCCGCCATGTAATTGGCGATGATGCGCGAAGCGCGCGCTTCCTTCTGTTCGGCGGTCTCGCCCTCGATATTGCCGTTCGCGTAGACACGGCCAAGCATGGCCGTCTCGTCGGGGGTGAATGTGTTGCGCACAGCGGTCATGGCTTCCTCCTATAGCCCGGCCCCTCTCTGCCCCGGCTAACATATTAGCATGCTTCAAGATCGGGAGTGAGTCGCCGGTACATCGCCGCAGGCCTCGTTGGTAAGCCGCCTCGGCCGGCCTGCTTTCTCGGCTGCGGCTGACCGCTGTTTTTGCCCGCCTCGTTATATTCTTGCCGAATGAGCGCTGCGCTGATACGCATTAGCAGCACGGAATTTTTCCGAGTCTGCATTGACTTGCGTCGAGAAAAGCGCCGTGCGTTCTGTCCGAGACCAGCAACCCCGACGTGGTGGCAACCGGGTTACGAAGGGGTTCTGGTCGAAAAGAAGCAGGGCAGGTCCCGTCCAAATCGGGGCAGGCCCGTCAACGCTCTGGAACTCCGAAGCCATTGCCCCCATGGCCTTCGGAAGAGCATGAACCATGGGGAAATCGATGGTCACCAAGAAACTTACCGCCAACGCAGAAAGCGCGGCAGCCTTTCTTGCGGTGATGGGCAACGAGAAGCGTCTGCTCATCATGAACTACCTCGCTGAGGGCGAACTCTCGGTCGGCGTGCTCGCCGACAAGGTCGAACTCAGCCAGTCGGCGCTGTCGCAACACCTGGCCAAACTGCGCAGGTTTGGCCTTGTCGAAACCCGCCGCGATCGTCAGATGGTCTATTATTCCTGCAAGTCTTCGGCAGCGCGCGAGCTCCTGGCGCTGCTCGATGGCCTGCTGACCATGGACAAGCCGCTTGCCGGACCGGCAAGGCAGGCGTTTGTCGAGAGAATGCGACGGCCGCAAGCCGCCTGAACAGACTGGCACGCACGGACGAGGCCGGGGGGCCTTCGTCCGGCGCGGCGCTTCCATGGCGCAGACTGCGTGCAAGCGGCCGCGTCGTGACCCGCCCACGTTTCCTTGAACCGCTCCTGCCATACCGCTCGCCGGGCGGTTCATCACGTTTGTTTGAGAGGCGACGCTTGGAAGCCCGGTTTTCGCTGCAAGCCCCTGATAGTAAATGATTTTGAGTATGCGCGGGGGCCTGGATCAGCCGAAGATTACAGATTTGTAAGTCGCCTGGTCGGGCGCTGTTGGCTAAATTTCGAGTCGATCCACACCCCCGGATCATGATGGCGCCGAGCTTCCACTTCGGCTCCGTAGGAGGCTCGCCACTCCGGCGGGCCTCTTGCACTTCGGGATGACGACGTGGCTTGCCGCCCGCCGAAGCATCGCTCTAGCGTGCGCCGCGTTGCCTTGTGACGACGCTGCGCACGGCGAGCACCAGCACGGTGATGATGATCAGGATCACCGAGAGCGCGGCGATCGCCGGGTCGATGTTATCACGCAGGCCCATCCACATTAGGCGCGGCAGGGTGATGGCGTTGACCGAGGTGATGAACAGCGTCACGCCGATCTCCTCCCAGGAGAGCACGAAAGACAGCAGCGCCGCGGTGACAATGCCAAACTTGATGTTGGGCATGATGACGCGCGTCGCGCGCTCCCACACGCTGGCGCCGAGCCCGCGCGCGGCAAGGTCGATGCGCCGGTCGAGCTGGCTGAGCGACACGAGGATGAGCACCGTGGCGAAAGGCACGGTCATCACCGAATGCGCCATGGCGACGCCCAGCCAGGTATCATACCCGAAGAAGGAGGTGATGCCGGAAACCGAGGTGAGCAGGAAATAGAGCGTCACCGCCGAGACCACCGGCGGCACTACCATCGGCAACAGCACGAAGCCGACAAGAGCGGCGGTGAAGCGCGGCTGGAACATCCACACACCGAGGCTGAAGGTGAGCGCCAGTGCCGTCGAGAGAACGCTGCTGACGATGCCGATCCTGAGCGACAGCAGGATCGAGTCCAACCAGCGTGGATCCTCGATCAGCGAACGGTAGTGGCGCAGCGACAATTCACCCGCCGGCATGGTCAGCATCCGGCTCGGCGTCAGCGACACCGGGATGACGGCAAGCAGCGGCATCAGCAGGAAGAGCGCCACCAGCACGGCGAGGAGCAGCGAGACGGGGCCGGGGCGGTAGGTCGGCATCTTGGCTACACCAATTGCTTCGGTTTGACGTAGCGGAACAGCAGCGCCATCAGCGCGCCGACGAACACCACCAGCACGACGCTGATCGCCGCGCCCAGCCCCCAGTCAGGGCTCTGGAAGATGCGCAGATAAATCAGCTCCGCGATCATCACGCTGCGGCCGCCACCGAGGATTGCCGGCGTGACGAAGAAGCCCAGCGAGAAGACGAAGGTGATCAGCGCCGAGCCGATGATGCCGGAGCGCGTCATCGGCACGAACACCGTCCAGAATGTGCGCATGCGGCTGGAGCCAAGGCCGCGCGCCGCAAGCAGCACGCGCTCGTCCAGGCTGCGCATTGCGGATGCCAGCGGGAACACCGCGAAGGGGATGAGAAAATGCGACATGCCGACGATGACGCCGAATTCATTGCGTACCAAGGTCAGCGGCTCCGAGATGAAGCCGATCGATTGCAGCCAGGTGTTGATCAGGCCGCGATTGGAGAGCAACGCCACCCAGCCGAAGGCGCGCGTCAGCACCGAGATCCAGAACGGCACCAGGATGCAGAACTCGGCAAGCACGCGCTGCGCCGGACTGCCGCGCACCCACACCACGGTGATGGCATAGGCTGCGGTCACCGAGACCACGGTGACGATCGCCGCGATGCGCAGCGTGCGGATGAACACCGACTGCACAAGGTCGTCGGTGAGCAAGGCGTGGTACTGGCCGAGGCCTGGCGTTGGGAGGGTAAAACTCCACTTCACCACGCCGAGGAAGGGCCAGGCATAGGCAAGGATCAAAAACAGGAGCAGCGGCGCCATCAACAGCGCCGCGCCCATCCTGTCGGAGAGGGGGCCTCTCATCGGTCAGAAAATCTCGGCCCGATCAGGCCGAGATGATCTTGGTGTATTCGTCGAGCGCGGCGCCGTAATTCTTGGCGTACCAATCCATGTCGAGCGGGATCTGCTTCTTCATGTTGTCCGGATCGACCGGGTTGATGCGCTTCTTGTCGGCCGGGATCAGCGCATCGGCCGCCGGATTGGCCGGGCCCTGTCCAAGCTTGTCGAACATCACCAGCTCCTTCTGCGGATCCTGGGTGCTGGCGATGAACTTCATCGCCGCGTCCTTGCCGCCGGGATTGTTCTTCAGCACCGCCAGTGCCCCGGGCGAGATCAGGCCCTGGTCCCAGATGAACTTGATCTGGCCGCCGGAGTCCTGCTCGATCAGCGAGGCGCGGGTCGACCACACGATTGCCATCGAGGCCTCGCCGTTGAGCAGCACGCTCTGGCTTTCGGCGCCGCCGCCCCAATAGGAGACGACGTTTTCCTTGAAGGCGGCGATTTTGTCATGCGCGCGCTTCAGATCGAGCGGATAGAGCGAGGCGGGTGCCACACCGTCTGCCAGCAGCGCCACTTCCCAGCTCGACACGCCCCATTTGTAAAGCGAGCGCTTGCCGGGGAATTTCTTGACGTCGAAGAAATCGGCCATGCCGGTCGGCACGTTGGAGCCGAATTTCTGCGAGTCGTAGGCGATCACATAGGAGAAGAAATAGGTAGAGGCGGCATATTCCCAGCCGAAGCCCGGCCGCATCTTGCTCTTGTCGACGACCTTGTAGTCGATCGGCTCGAGCATGCCCTGGCCGCCGAGCGTGATGGCCGAGAACGGATCGACGTCGACCAGGTCCCAGGTCGGCGCGCCGCTCTTGTACTGCGCGGCGATAGCACCTTCGGTCGGGCCGGAACCGTCCATCTTGACAGGGATGCCGGTGTCCTTGGTGAAGGGCTGGCCATAAGCGGCGTCGTAAGCCGTGATGGCGTCGCCGCCCCAGTTTACCAGCACCAACCCTTTGGTCTCGGCAAATGCGCCGGTCGAGCGCAAAAGCATCGGCGTGCCGGCGAGCACGAGGCCCGCAAGCTGTGCGAACTGGCGGCGCGAGATCTCGCCGCGCCTGGTCCGCTCGGCGAGGGATTCGATGGCCTGTTTCCGAGTCTTGTTGTTCATATCGTCGTTCATGTCAGTTCCCCTTGTTGTCGTTGATTTTGAACCGGAAGCCGGGCGGCGAATTAAGGCCGCGGCGGCGCTCTCTATTGTCCTCCGTCCGGAAGGAGGAAACCCTTCTCCGCCGGCCAGGTCAGCCAGACGGAATTGCCCTTGCTCAGCGCAGCGGCCGCGACCTCGTTCGGCACCGAGACGGTGACCTTGGCGCCCTGGCGCGTGGTGAGGTCGAGCTTGGTCGCGGCGCCGAGATAAGTCGAGGCGACGGCCGTCGCAGCAATGCCGTTTTGGTTGGCGAACGCTTCCGGCGCGATCGACATGTCCTCGGGGCGGATGGCGAGGATGGCGTCGCCTTTGATCGCCACGGCCTTGCATCGCATGTTGACCGCGCGGTCCTCGCAGAGCCCGGTCGCGCCATTGTCGGCGGGACGCACGCCCTTCACCGGCAGCATGTTGATCTCGCCCAGGAACTCGGCGACGAACCGGTTGGTCGGCCGGTTATAGACCTCGTCGGGCCTGCCGACCTGCAACAGCTTGCCGTGGTTGAAGATGGCGACGCGCGACGACAGCGCCAGCGCCTCGCTCTGGTCGTGCGTAACGAAGACGAAGGTGGTGCCGGTCTCCTGGTGCAGCCGCTTCATCTCGGCCTGCATCTGGCCGCGCAGGCTCTTGTCCAGCGCCGAGAACGGCTCGTCGAGCAACAGCACGCCCGGCTCGAACACCAGCGCGCGGGCCAGCGCTACGCGCTGCTGCTGGCCACCGGAAAGCTGCGCCGGCAGCTTCTTCTCGTGGCCATTGAGACCGACGCGTTCGATCATCTCGCCGACACGGTTTTTGATCTCGGAAGCGGATTTCTTGCGCACCTTGAGCGGGAAGGCGATGTTCTGCTCCACGCTCATATGCGGAAACAAAGCGTAGCCCTGGAACACCATGCCGGCGGCGCGCTGCTCGGCCGGCCGGTTGGTGATATCTACGCCGTCGCTGAAAAGCTTGCCTTCGCTCGGCTGCACGAAGCCGGCGAGGATCATCAGGAAGGTGGTCTTGCCGGAGCCGGAAGGCCCAAGCAGCGTCAGGAACTCGCCGCGGCCGATATCGAGCGTCAGATTATCCAGCGCCCGGAACGAGCCGAAGCTCTTGCCGATCCCGTTCGCCTTGATCTCTGCGGCCCGGCCGGGTTGCTGCATCCTGCCTCTTTCCTCACGGTCGATCAAATCGTAGGCACGGCTGCGGCTCACCGCAACCGAATAGTTTTCGCCCGATCGGCAAATTTGATTCACGGGTGGCGAGGGTTGGTGGGCGGCCGGAGCGTTTATGAGCGTTCGACGTGCTCACGAACGTTCGCGATTAGCCAAAGCGTGCGTGCCGTCGTCATTCCAGGGCGGAGCAAGGAGCGAAGCGACGCGCGCAGACCCTGGAATCCATACCGTTACCTACGAGCGTCGCAACGGTCCAGAATTCTCACCCGCCGCACCCTTGGGCCAACGCCACGGCATGGATCCTCGGGTCAAGCCCTGGGACAAGCCCGAGGATGACGACCGGAGAGGGCGGTGGCTCTCAATCCGCCTAAAGCCTGTTCTCCGACAGCTTCGCCCGCAGCCAGTCGCTGAAGGCATTGAGCACCGGATGCCCGGCCTTCGCATGCTCGAAGACCAGGAAATAGGCGCGCGGCGAGGGCACGGTTGCTTCGAATGGCTTGACCAGCCGGCCCTCGCTCAGCGCCCGGCGTCCGGTCAGTTCGTCGCCGAGCGCGATTCCCTGGCCGGCGATCGCCGCCGAAAAGACGAGGTTCATGTCGGAAAAGAAGATGCCGCCCTCGGTATCGGGATTTTCCACCTTGGACAGCGCCAGCCAGCGCGCCCAGTCCTCGGTGTCGCTGAGATGGAGCAGGTTGGCGCGCAGCACGTCGGCTGGTTTGGAAAATCCGCCGACTTTGTTGAGCAGCGTCGGGCTGCAGAGCGGCGTGAAGGAGACTTCGCACAGCAGTTCCACCGCCCGGTTTGGCCAGTTGCCGACGCCGAAGGCGATAAAGGCGTCGGCCTCCGCATTGCTGACATCGTCGAGCCGCCGTGGCGTCAGCACGGAGAGCGCGACGTCCGGATACATCTGCTGGAACTCGCCGATATGGGTGCACAGGAACATCGAGGCGAAGCCCGGCGGACAGGAGATGGCGAAGGAGCCGCCGACGCCGGCGCCGCCGCCCTGCGTCACCGCATCACCGAGCACGGTCAGCGCCTTCCTGACGTCGGCCGCGTAGCGCTGGCCGCGCGGCGTCAGCGCCACGCCCTTGCCGATGCGCTGCAGGAGATCGAAGCCGAGGTCGCGCTCGAGCAGCCGCAATTGATGCGAGACGGCGCTGCGGGTGAGGTGGAGTTCGTCGGCCGCGCGCCAGACGCTGCCGTGGCGGGCGAAGCTGTCGAGGGCGCGCAGCGCCTGCGTGGAAGGTATTCGCAAGAGACCTCAGGTGAACCGAATTTGCACGAGCCGGGAAAACATATCACTTTTTGATGCGCCGCTTCACTGCTTTCTTTAAGGCATGGAGGAACCGGTGACGACTTCAGCGCAAGAAACCGCGCTTGCCTGCATCGACAGCATCCAGCCGCTGCTCTCGGCCTGGACACGCACCATCTTCGATTTCGGCGAGACAGCCTGGCGCGAGTACCAGTCGGCCGCCTGGTATGTGGAGCGGCTCAAGCGCGAGGGCTTCTCGGTCGAGGAAGGCTCGGGCGGCATGCCCACGGCCTTCTGCGCCCATTGGACGAATGGCGACGGCCCGGTGATCGGCATGTATGGCGAATACGACGCCGTGCCCGGCAATTGCCAGGATGCAGCGACGGTGAAGCGCGTGCGGCCGGGTCTCGGCGTCGAGGCGGGTGGCCACACCGATCCGCATTCGGGCCTTGGCATCGGCAGCCTCGGCGGGCTTTTGGCCACCAAGGCGGCGATGCTGGAGCACGGCATCAAGGGCACGCTACGCTTCACCGGCGAGCCGGCCGAGAAGGTGCGGGGCTCCAAGCCTATCCATGCGGCCAAGGGCTATTATGACGGCCTTGCCGGCATGATCTCTTTCCATCCCTTCTACATGCTGCCGCTCTGCAACACCGCGCGCTGGGACACGCATTGCGGAGCCGCCTATGCGATGATCTACCGCTTCATCTGCGACGAACCGGAGAACTGGGTTCGCGCCAGCGACGCAGCACCCATCCCGCAGGCGCATTCGGCGGTCAGGGCGCCCGGCGCCAACGACGCGCTGATGATGATGTACATGACCTCCAAGGCGCTGCGCGATTCCATGCTCACGCATCAAGGCGGCTGGTCGATCAGCGAGGCGATCCTGACCGCGGGGCAGGCGACCGCCGACAACCTCCCGGCCGGCCTTGCCGAAATCCAGTACATGATCCGCGTGCCGACCATTGCCATGGCCGAGCAGGTGACCGCCGTTCTCGACCGCAATGCCGAAGCCGCGGCGACGATGAGCGGCTGCCGCCATGAGCGCCACTGGGTGTCGAAGTCGCGTCCGGGGCTGGCCAATCACGCCATGGCCGGCATCACCTATCAGGCGCTGTCGACCGTCGGCGCGCCGCGCTGGAACGAAGAGGCGAGGGCGATCGCCCGCGAGGTCCAGGTCAATGCCGGCGGCGAGGCGACCGAGAACCCGTTCATCGACGAGCTGGAGCGGCTGATTTCGCCGCAAGAGGCCGAAGCAATCCTGCGCCGCGACCTGCCGCCATCGCAGGTGAATTCCACTTCCGACGATTACACCGATATGAGCTGGCACGCGCCGACATCGCGCTTCTACGTTGCACGCCCAGCGCTGCGCGCGGTCACGGGCCATACTTATCCGTCCTGGGCGATGAACGCGCTGGGCGGCATTCCGGCGACCATCGACCCTATGGTAACCTGCGCCGCGAAGACGGTCGCGCTGACGGCGCTGCGCCTGCTCGAGGACAAGGCCGCGCGCGACGCCGCCATGGACGAGTTCGTCAGGCGGACCGGCGGCGGCGTCGGCGGCTCAAACTGGATCGCGCCGCTCTGCGACTACGAACCGCCGATCAACTTCCGCTGGCCGGAATATGTCACCACGCCGCGTGGGCGCGACTGGTGGATCCCGGCCGCCTCCACCGCATGAACGACCAACGACAATCCATCCCGAGGAGAACACCATGACCGTCCATGACCGCATCGTCGCCGAGCCGTTCTCGCTGCAGCGCCGGAATCCCAATGGCGGCACCAAGCCGCTGACCGCCTGGGGCTTTGCCAACGAAACCGACGTGCTGACCGACGTGCTGCTCGGCTCGCCCAATTTCCTGCGCCACCTGTCGACCAGCTCGCTGTCGCGAAAACATCTGCGCGAGGCGCCCTGCAACGTCCAGATCGCGCAGGCGCAGCATAAGGATCTTGTCGCGGCCTATGAGCATTTCGGCGTCAACATCCACTGGCACGAGCCGACGCCGGAGCTGCCGATGCAGGTCTATTCGCGCGACTCCAGCGTCATGACGCCCTACGGCGCCTTCATCACCGCCATGGCCAATTGGTGGCGGCGCGGCGAAAACTACGCCGCCATCCGCACCTATGAAAAGCTCGGCATTCCGATCTACGACATGGTGACCGCCGGCACCTTCGAGGGCGGCGATTTCAACGTCATCGAGGAGGGCGTGGTGCTGATCGGCTGCGGCGGTGCCCGCACGCAGGAAGAGGGCGCGCGCCAGGTGCAGGCCTGGTTCGACAAGGAAGGCTGGGAGACGCGGCTTGCCTTCATCGACGAATATTATGTCCACATCGACCTGATGGTGGTGCCGATCGCCGAGAAGCTCACCGCCGTCTGCCTCGCCTGCACCGAGCCAGGCATCGTCGATTGGCTGAAGGGCAAGGGCCACGAGATCATCGACGTGCCCTTCCAGGACACGATGGCGCTCGGTTGCAACTTCATGTCGCTCGGCAAGGATAGGGTGATCGCGCCGACGTCGAGCAAGACGCTGATCGAGAAGCTGAAGGCACAGGGCTTCGAGGTCGCGGCCGTCGACATGAGCGAGATCTCCAAGACCGGCGGCGGCATCCACTGCATGGCGCAGGCGCTGAAGCGCGTGCCGGCATAACGGACTCTCGAAGTTCGGCAATCGCCACGAAGAATGTCTATCCCTTTGGCCGATAGGCCAGAGGGATATGACCGCGCGCGGCCTGTCAGGAGATTTCGACGCTCCGGTTCCGACCAATTCGATCCTGGGCTAGGCTCAGGCCAGCCGAAACAGGATTGCTGCAACAACGATGATCGTCCAGGCCTGCATCAACGGCGCCCGAGCCGCCGACTTCCACCCCGCATTGCCGCTCGATGCCGACGCGATGGCGCGCGACGCCGCAGCCTCGATCGCGGCGGGCGCAGCCGAGCTGCATGTGCACGCGCGCGGCACCGATGGCCGGGAGAGCCTTGCGCCGGAGGCGATGGACAAGACGGTCGCAGCACTGCGACGCGCCTGTCCGGGCACGCTGATCGGCGTCTCCACCGGCGCCTGGATCGAGAAGGACGATCTGCGCACGCTGGTCGCCATTTCCGGCTGGCGCGAGCTGCCCGACTATGCCTCGGTCAATCTCAGCGAGACGCCGGCGCCCGTCGTCATGGAAAGCCTGCGCCAGCGCGGCATCGGCATCGAAGCGGGGCTCGCTTCCATTGCTGACGCCGAGCGCCTGGTCGGCCTCGACCATGGCGGCCGGGTGCTGCGCGTGCTGGTCGAGATTTCCGAGCAGGCGATTGATGAAGCCTTTGCCGTGGCGGACGGCATCGAGACGGTGCTGGAACGCGCCGACATCCGCCGCTCCATCCTGCTGCACGGCGAGAACGCCACGGTCTGGCCTTTCGTGGAAAGGGCGGCTGCGCGGAAGTTGTCGACACGGGTCGGGCTGGAGGACGGCAAGGAATTGCCGGATGGAAGCGTGGCGGATGGCAACGCCGCGCTGGTGGCTGCGGCGGTGGCGATTTATCGCTCTCGATAAAACATGGCTAGGCTGGCGGGACAGCGCCCCCCTCTGTCCTGCCGGACATCTCCCCCACAAGGGGAGATTGGCAGCTTCGCGGCTGCGCTTCTTTAGACGCCAACAATAGGCGAAAGCCGGCGCGACATCGATCTCCCCCCTTGTGGGGGAGATGTCCGGCAGGACAGAGGGGGGCGCCGTAGAACGCCACGCTTCCCTGCGTCGAGCGAAACCTCACTGCGTGTCCGCGTGCGCCCTCAACTCGGCGCGCTTCTCATCCGACACCACGGCGAGGTCCAGCACCTTCTGCAGGCCCGCCGCGTGGCGGAAGGTCGGCTCGGTTTGCACGCCGCCCTTCACCGCCTCGACGAAGCGCTGATAGTTGGTTGGCACCGTGCCGGCATCGAGCTCTTCCCATTTGGCGTTCTCGACATTTTCGCCGACGCAGGCCTTCAGCATCGAGCCGTCGAGATTGTGCACCACCTCGATACCGCCCTTGTCGCCATGGATGCGCAGGCGCAACTCGTTGATGTGGCCGGTGGCCCAGCGGCTGGCATGCACCACGCCGAAGGCGCCGTTGGAAAAATCGAGCGTCATGGCGAAACTGTCGTTGGCGTCGAGCTCGTACTCGCCGATGCGGTTGCCCGGCGCCTTGTCGAAGGTGCGCAGCCGGCAGTAGACATGATCGATGCCGAGCGCGGCGCCATAGCTGGCGAAATCGAGGATGTGGATGCCGACATCGCCGAGCACGCCGTTCGAGCCATGGCCGCGCGACAGCCGCCATAGCCATTTCGGGTCGGTGCGCCAGTCGCCCCAGAATTTCGACACCAGCCAGCTCTGCAGGTAGGACGCCTCGACATGGCGCACCATGCCGATCTCGCCGGCCTGCACCATCTGGCGCGCCTTCTGCAGCGCGGCGACATTCCGATAGGTGAGGTTGACCATGTTGACGATGCCGGCGGCTTCCGCGGCATCGGCCATTTCGTTGGCCTTGCCGAAATTTTCCGCCAGCGGCTTCTCGCACAGCACCGGTTTGCCGGCGGCGACCAGCGCCATGGTGGTCGGATGATGGATGCGGTCCGGCGTGACATTGGCGACCGCGTCGAAATCGCCCCAGTCGAGCGCCGCCTCCAGCGAGGTGAAGCGCTTCGGGATCTTGTAGGCGTCGGCATATTCGCCGACGCGGGCCGCATCGACATCGACGGCGCCGACGATCTCGACGCCCTCGATCGCGCCGAAGCGGCGGGCATGTTCCTGCGCCATCCAGCCGGTACCGAGTATCAAAAGCCGCATTTTCTGTCCCTTTGAGCGATTTGGTTCGATTCAATAACAGGGCGAATGTGACCCGGCCGCTGTTTCCGCGCAATCCCAAGCGAAGCGGAGAGGCGCTTTTTTTAGCGGAAGCCGGCCTCGCCATGCGCATGCAGCTTGGGCCCGCGCTCCTCGATCGGCTCCAGCGCCTTCTCGACCGGCACGTTCGGCGCATCGAGGATGGCGGGCTTCGATCCCTGCGGGTTGTGCGCCCACTTCACCGCATTGCACAGCACCTTCTGCACGGTGGCGTCGTGATAGGTCGGATAGGTTTCGTGTCCGGGGCGGAAGTAGAAGACATTGCCGGCGCCGCGCCGGTACGTCAGGCCCGAGCGGAACACCTCGCCACCTTGGAACCAGGAGATGAAGACGGTTTCCAACGGCTCGGGCACGGCGAACTGCTCGCCATACATCTCCTCGTTCTCGAGCTCGAAGAACTCGCCGATGCCGTCGGCGATCGGGTGGCTGGGGCTCGTTACCCAGAGCCGCTCGCGCTCGCCGGCCTCGCGCCATTTCAGCGTGCAGGGCGTGCCCATCAGCCGCCTGAAGATCTTCGAGAAATGGCCGGAATGCAGCACGATCAGCCCCATGCCTTCGAAGACGCGCTTCGCAACGCGCTCGACCACTTCGTCGGCCACCGCGCCGTGGTCCTTGTGGCCCCACCAGACCAGCACGTCGGTTTCGGCCAGGCGGGATTGCGGCAGGCCGTGCTCCGGCTGCTCCAGCGTCGCGGTCGAGGCGGAGATTGCCTTGTCAGCGGAGAGCGCCTTGGCGATGGTCGCGTGCATGCCTTCCGGATAGATGGAGGCCACCACCTCATTGGTCCGCTCATGGATGTTCTCGCCCCAGACGACAGCGCGAATTGTCATGGATAACCTCGTGTGTGATTGGGAGCCGCCCCGACGTTCATACATAAAGGCTTTGGACTGTATTGGAAGGTGCTTTGCGGTGGCGAATTCTCGACTTCGTCATCTGCGGGTCTTCACTCCGCTGCGCGTCGCTCCGCCCTAGAATGACGAACTTACGAAGCCGATTGGCAAGCTTCCTTTCCCGTGCGCAATATTAGCCATGGGCGAAGTGCTTGTAGGCGCAGCGATCTTTGCTTGTCTGGCGGGGGCCTCGCTGGTCAGCCTGATGGTGCACGAGCGTTTCCCTGCTCACCACCTTCAGGACGACACCAGCGCGGTGGTGCGGCTTGCCGCGAACCTGTTCGTGGTGATGTCGTCGCTGATGCTCGGCCTGATGATCAATTCAGCCAAGAACACATTCGAGGCCATCAACGGCAACGTCCACACCTTCGCCACCGATCTCATCCTGCTTGATCGAACGCTGCGGCATTACGGACCGCAAGCGGACAGCGCCCGGCAATCGCTGACCGATACGTCCAGCGCGTCGTCGACACCTCTGCCGCCGACAGCGACACGACCGTCGTCCCGAACAGGCTGGCGGAACTGCTGCTCAACCAGGTCGGCGACATCCTGGCGGGATTGACGCCGGCGGATGCCAGGCAGACCGCCGCACAACAGGCCGCTACACAGCAACTGCAAAAGCTGATCGAGCAGCGCTGGATACTGGCCGAACAGTCCGAGGGCGCCATACCCACGCCGCTGATCGTTCTGCTCGTCGCCTGGCTGACGTTGATCTTCGCCAGCTTCGGCTTCCGGGCGCCGCGCAACGGCACCGTCGTCTTCACCTGCCTCGTTTCCGGGGCGCTGGTCGCCGCGGCGGTCTATCTGATCGTCGACATGGACAGCCCGTTCTCAGGCCCGATCCAGGTCTCGCCGGCGCCCCTACAAAGGGCGCTGGCTGAACTGACGACGCAATGAGTTCACCGGCTGGACCGGCCCAGCAATTCAATCAGCAACCTTGCCGCCGCCCCGGCGCCGTCGGTGCGGATCATGCCGGCGATAGCGCTCGCGCGGGCGCCGGTCTCGGGTGCCAGCGCAGTCTCCAACGCCCTCGACAATGACTGCGCCGTCGGCACCGGACCGTCATGCGCGGCGCCGATGCCGAGCTCGGCCACCCGTCGTGCCCAATAGGGCTGGTCGCCGATCTGCGGCACGATCACCTGCGGCGCTCCCGCCCGCGCGGCGGCAACGGTCGTGCCGGCGCCGCCGTGATGGATGACGGCGGCGACGCGGCCGAACAGCGCCTGCTGGTTGATCTCGCCGACGGCGAAGCAGTCGTCGCCATCGTCGATGATGCCCAACTCTGCCCAGCCATGCGCGAGCACCGTACGGAGGCCCTTGGTGCGGATCGCTTCGATGGCGGCGGCCCCGGCATCCCTGGCGACCGCGATCGAACCGAAGCCGACATAGACCGGCCGCGGGCCGGCATCGAGGAAGGCTTTGAGCCCGTCGGGGAGGGGCCGCTCGTCCGGCAGGATGAAGGCGCCGGTCTGCACAGCGTCGATCAGGTCCGAGCCCAGCCATGGTCCCAGCGTCGGGTCGCAGGCGAGCAGCACCCTATCGCCGTAGACATAGTCCCGAACATTTTGCACCGGAGACAACCCCAGCGACGCGCGATGGCCGTTGATCGCCTCGCCGAAGAGGGCGTTCTTGGTCTGGATGTCCATCTCCCACAGGAGCCGGTTGTCCGTCACGCCGGCCGGCAGCGGATGGCTCGGATATTCATGCGGCCGGTTGTGCGGCGACGGCAGCCAGATGGGGCAGAATGTGCCCAACATGTAGCGCATGCCCCGCTGCTCCGCGACCAGCCGCGCGGCGGCGCAGGATGGAAAGAGGCCGAACGCCACCACGGCGTTGCAGCCTTCGGCGGCCGCGCTCAGCGCCTCATATTGCCTGGCGACGATCTCGGCCGCCTGGCCGGAAATGAGTCTGGCCCGGTCCTCGGGCGACGCCGATCGCGACCGGTTGATCATTTCCTTCGCCCATTCGCGCACCGGCGCGAAGGCCGGGGCCAGCGGCACGCCGGCGCGGGCCAGAAGGGCGCCAAACTCCTTGTCGCCAGGCGCGCTCACCCTGGCCTCGACGCCATGCGCCTGCAACGCCGCGCCCAGCGCCGCCAAAGGCTCGACGTCGCCGCGCGAGCCGTAAGTCGATAACAAGATACGCATTCCATGCTCCGTTGTCGTTTTTCGGAGCAGCGTTGATACGCCATGGCCGGGGGCTTGCCGCAAGCCCGGGCTGCGCCATATCTACCTTCTGGGAAGGGTCGTTGTTGCGTCCTCGTCGCTATCGAAGCGGCGACGACATGCCAAGCATCCGCGCGTCGGCGCGAAGCCCTTCGGATCGGCAAGTGGGGATCGGCAAGTGCCGGCGACAAGCTCGCCGGCCGGATAGGGCTTAACCCTGGCGGCCTTCCTGGGCGACCCGGGTGGGGGAGCTTGTGAGGCGCGGGACGACGACGAGACGCTTGACCTTGCCGTTTTTGTAGGCGGCAAGGAAGCGGTGATAATCCTTGAAGACGACGCAGCCATTGGATTCCGCACGGCCGCCGCGCAGCATATAGGTGTGCGCAAGCAGGCCGTTGCGGCCGTATTTGTTGTTGCCGCTGGTCGGCGTGAGCCTGATTGCCTCGACCCCGTGAAAGCGCGACTCGCGCATCGACAGATTGTAGGTGTCGGGCGGCGTCGGGCCGACATTCTTGCGGTTCACGAAGCGCGGCTGGTCGACCATCGAGCCCAGTCCTGAATGCGCTTCCAGTTTCGAGCCGTCGGGCATGTAAACGGTCCTCGCCGAAATATCGTAGACGGCAACGCCATTGCCCGTCGAGGGCCCGTTGAAAAGGTTGCGGAACGCGCTGCCGAGTCCGCCGCGCTCCGGCGTGTCGGGCTTGGCATAGGCGAGCATCTCGGACGCCTGCGCCTTGCGCTTGCCTGGCTTGGGGTCGGTCACGAGCGGTTTCGAGCCTGTCACGCCCGGCAGGGCCTGGTCGCCGTTCCTCGGCGAGACCGCCGTCGGCGCGCTTTGCGCGGTATCGGCGGCGGCCGGCTTGGCCCTGGCGACCGGCGGCTTAGCGGTTTCGGGCTTCTGCGTCCTGGCGGCGTTTTCTTCGGGCGCTTCGGTAGCCCGTTCGAGCGTGGCGCGCGGGCGAAGGCCGGGCACGGCAATGGTGTCGGGCAGATCGTCTTGCGGCGGCAGCGAGGCGACCTGGTAGGCGCCATCCTTGCCGTTGTCCGGTTTGGCGGCGACATCGGGCGCGTCGCTGTTTTCGACCGCGACGGCGGTCGGAGGGTCGGCCGTGTCCTCCGGCGCTATGTTGGCGAGCGCCAGCGCCAAGTCAGAAGCGCCGGCGATTTCGGCCGGCCGCGAACCGAAGCGGGCTTCCGCCGGGGCTCCCGGCAGCGCGCCGCCAAAGCGGCTCGCCGAAGGCAGGCTGGCCAGCAGGAACGGCGCCTTCTCGGCGCGGGCAAAGGCATCGGCAAGCTTTTGCGGCGAAAGCGCGGCGCGCTTCACCACGCCGTCGAACGGGTCGACGGCCCCGGCGGCCGAAGCCACCACGACGTTTTCATGCGCGACGCTGTCGGGCGCCGGCAGCCTGAGGCGCGCCATCTTACCAGCGTGGCCTTCTTTCTTCAATTTTTCAGGAGCTTGGCCGTCATGCCTGAAGCTTGTCGCGAGGCTGAAGCAGCCGGAGTCGCAGCCGCCGGTGAGCGAGCCTGCCTTGTAGCCGTCATGGGCGGCAAGGTGCGGCGCCCAGGCGTTGGCGATCTGCCGGCGCTGGTCGCCAAGCGCGATGTTGCGCGGCGAAAGCAGACCTTGCGGCAATCCGTTGGAAGCGGCGGTCAGCGAGGTGCTCACCGAATGGAGCCCCGCCAAGGTGGCGGCGGACCACAGCACGAGGGCGGCGCCGACAGCAGGCACCACGACCCAACGATGACCAGACTTTTTCGAAGTTACCCCCCCTTGAGGAGCGTCACCCCGGTTCTTCAAACGCAAAAACGCCATACGACCACTCTCAATCGGCATGCCGGTTTGCGGACCTGGCACCCGTCACGATCACAGTTCGCTGGTGCCCCCTGCACCTTCACGCGTCTGTTGCCGATTGATTCAAAAGATGGACAAAGTTGGTTAACCAATCCCTCCACCAATCGCCGATTTGGCGATGGTCCATACGAAAAAAGAGCCCTCCACGGTCTATGCCACGGTAAAAATGCTCTTCCTCACCCGCTTTGCTGCCCGTTTTTCCGGCCTCTGTCAAGAAAACGTGAAGGCTGGAACCGCAGCATCTCCAGCCGGCTAGAGGCCGATTGGGGTCAAAATGCGACGGTCTGAAGAATTGCGGAACAAGCCGGTCGCAAAACCTTTGGCCGACCGACGGGTCCGGTCTTCATCAACGAACGTCGATGACGACCATCAGACCGCCGCCGCCCTTCTCCTCGGCATTGTTATTCGTGGTGTGATGCGGGATGTGGCAGTGAATCAGCCACTTGCCCGGACGCCTCGCTGTCCAGACGACGTCATATCGCTGGCCCGGTCCGACATTGACGGTATCGGCAAGGAAACGTGCGGTGGCGGGAACCGTCTCGCCGTCGCGGGCGACCACTTCGAACGGGCCGCCATGGATGTGCATCGGGTGTATGAAGCCGTTGTTGGTGCCGATGAAGCGGACCTTTAGCGTCTCGCCGACCTTCATATGGATCGTATCGGTCGACGGATAGGCCTTGCCATTGATGGTGAAGAAGTTCGGCATGCCGCCATCCATCGGCATCGATGGATAGGTCAGGCCTTCCCGGACCAGCCATTCCTGCAGCTCGATGACATAGTCGTGGTCGGCGGCGACCTCGTCGGCGGGATTGGCGGGATCGATGATCAGCGCGCCATAGAGGCCGAGTGCCTGGGTGCGGTCGGGCTTGGCGTGCGGATGATAGAAGTAAGTGCCGTGCTGGGTGGCGGTAAACTCGTAGGAATAGGTCTGCCCGGGCTCGATCGGCGCCTGGGTGATCTCGGCCGGCCCGTCCATCTGATTGGGCAGGATCAGGCCATGCCAGTGCACCGTTGTTTCCTCCGGCAAGGCGTTGGTGACGTTGATGCGCACCCGGTCGCCCTGACGGATATGGATGCGCGGGCCTGGAATCTGACCGTTATAGGCATAGGCGTCGACCGTCACGTCCGGCAGGATGTGCCAGCGGATCACCGACGGCCTCAGCTCGAACACCTTCACGCCGTTTTCCATGCGGAACGGCAGGTCTTGGTCGCCCTTCGCAGCCAGACCGTAAGACGCGCTCACCAGCCGAGGATCGGCTGCCGCCATGTCGCGCATGGCATCGGCCGGCGTGTCACGGTCCATGATCATGCCCTGCGGCATGATCGCTCCGCCGACGTCGCGGGCCGAGAGCCTGAGGTTCAGCCAGTTCGCAGGCGCCGCCATGCCGATCGCCAGGGCGAGCGCAGACACCGTACCGAGTGCCGCGATTTGCGGTGTGGTCGCATCCGAGCGCATGTGAGGGCCGGCGGCGCGCTGTTCGCCCGCCGGTTCGTGGCCCTGTCGGGCATGGCCGTGCCCGCTCGCTTCGGCCGGTTGCGGGCGCTCGGTCATCAGCCCGTGCTTGAGACCACGCGCGACCAGCCAGACATTGGCGGGATAGGCCAGCGTGAAGCCGGCGATGACGCCCAGCGACATCACGCCCCAGAACAGAAGTTCGGTGGGCTCCATGGCGCGCATGTCGCGGCCCATCATCAGGAAGCTCATGACCGGCGCCATGCCGGCCATCATGAAGTTCATGGAAATGAACTCGGGCAGGAAGCTCTTCTTCACATTCTCCCAATAGCTGCCGCCCATCATCGATTTCATGAACAGCGATTGGAAGATGAACAGCCCGAAGGCAAAGCCGGCGAGATATTCGACGATGAGGTCGAGCCACATCGGCAGGCCGAGGGTGGCGGTGACGACCGCGGCAAGGATGATCCCGGTGGCGTCGCCGGCGACACAGTGGATGGTCGAGCCGACGCCCTGCTTCCAAAGGGGCTTTGTGAAAGCCTCATGCTCGCCGGGGCGCGGTTCCTTGTCGGCCAGCACATAAAGCAGCAGACCGAGCGGGCCCATATAGAGCGTCACCAGGATGAAGCCCCATTTCATCACCACCGGCTCGGGATTGTTGCGGTATTGGTCGAACCCAACATAGAGCGTCGAAGCGGCCGCGAGCACGAACCAGGCAACGAGGAAATAATCGATCGGTTGGATGAGCATGACGCGGCCTCTGCTCGATGAAACGGCTGGTTGCATCCCCCGCGGAGCAACGCGGCCGGGGCCACTACGATCCATCTTGCGGAATTTGCGGCCCCAGCCTTCGATCGAGCTTGACCTTCCAGCAACTGGAACCCTTAGCGTCGCCGCGAACCCTGGCGGGCCTCCCAATCGAGATCGAGGAGCGGAAAATCTGCTCGGCAAGCGCCAGGGCGTCGCCGATCCGGCAAAAATGCCGGCGGAGCATCTCCTGCACCTCATTCTGCAGGACTGCACGAACTGCCATTCGAAGTCCCGGCGGAAGTCTAATGAGGCCGGACGCGATCAGGGCGTGATATGGTGGCGCACCGTCTTCCACTCCTGCCAGATCAGCCACATGACGACCGCATCGAAGATCGTCAGCACGAGCAGGCCAGGCGAATGCGTATAGGAGTATCGATAGATCTGATAGGCCATGAAGGCGCCGAGCGCCACCAGCGAGGCGGGGTAGGACCACAGCTTGCCGCGCAGCAGGCCGACGACCAGAAAAAGCTTAATCAGCCCGTGGCTGAGCAGGTAGAAGGCGTAGAATTCCTTGCTCGCGACAGAGAATTCGGCGGCCGTCCGCGACAGGTGACTGGCAATGAAGTCGTTGGGATCCTCGATCAGTTCCTCCTGGGTTAACATGTTGACCCAGGAAGCGATGGTTTCGGTGGTGACGAGGTAAAGCAGCACGCCGCCGACGCACTCGATCAAGGCGTGGGCACCTTTTAGCCATACGCTCACCTCAAAGAGCTGGTGAATGCGATGTTCGGCGGCAGGTTTCAACGATCGACCCCACGTCAGGCCAGGGAAATCAGACAAGAATGGACGCTTCTCTCACGCACTGGATCAACTCCGCCGCCGGCATCAGCCCGCTTCTTGATAGGGTAATGATCACCATCTCACAAATCGGCGTGCCGCTGATGGTGATTGCGGTGGCCCTGCAATGGTGGTCGAGGACCGACCGCACCCATGTGCGCCATGCCTGCTTGTCCGCCGGCGTTTCCTTTCTGCTGGGGCTCGCGATTAACCAGGCGATCCTGTTGTTCATCCACCGGATCAGGCCTTACGACGCTGGCGTCACGCATCTTCTGATCGCGCCCAGCGCCGACTGGTCGTTCCCGTCCGACCACGCGACCGCCAGCATGGCCGTCGTCGCAGCCTTCGCCTTGCAGACGCTGCCGCGCCGCACTCTGGTGCTGTTCGTGCTTGCGTTCGTCATCTGCTGGTCCAGGATCTTCATCGGAACGCATTATGTCAGCGACGTGATCGGCGGCGCCGCCATCGCCGCCATCGCTGCGCTGGCGGTCCGGCTGGCCTATAAGGAGAATTCGCGGCTCGACGCCTTCGCCACAAGGCTCCTCTGAACGCGCCGCCAAGGCGCCCGACTGCGGAACGGGATGATGGGACGGCGCATCACAAAAGTGACGCCTGGCGTCGCAACCGCGCGAACTCCTCCGGGATTAGCCTTGCAATCTAAACTCGGCGACAACGCCAGGGTTCCCACGCCTCACCGGCGTCAAGGCCGACGCTTCGCCGAAATTCTTGCAGAGGCGGCTCCGAGCCCGCGGCGCGCATCACAAAAATGACGCGCTCGCTCCGCTATATGCTAGGCTGGATGCGCTAAAGCAGGGTTCATCGTTATGGATGCCAGTGAATTGCAGGCCATAGGCGATACGCTGATGCGGGTCGTCACCCCCGATATGAAACCGAAAGACCTGCTCAAGGCGGTGCGAAAACTGCACCCGGACGCCAAGAAGAGGGATATTGCCCGCGCGGCCTTCCACGCCATTATCGCCAACGCCGACCAGGATCCCGGCAAGTCGCGCAACCTTCAGGCCTTCGCGCTTGCCGAGCGTACCCAGCAATCGGAATAAATTGCCGCGAATTGTAGTGCTCGGCTTGCCGGAAACTTAATAAGCGATCTCTAATTTAATGGTTCAGCCGGCAGCTGGAGCAATTCCAGGAAAAGTGTGTCACGGTTTTCCGTCCGGAATTGCGAGCACCGGAAGCGCAGGGAACCGCCGTTTGCAGGCCGGCATCACCTGAATATCAACGCACCCTGGCCCCACCGGTAATGAGCCATGACCAAGAACCTCGGCAATGCCAAACCCAGCGCTCCGGCCAAGCAGATGAACCCCTCGCTGTTCGGCAAGGCCGCGCCGGCATTGTTTCCGCTGGTCGTCGCGGCACTTGGTTATCTCGTCGGCCGGCATTTCTTCGGCTTTTGACGCGGCCGGTGTTCGGCACGCTGTTTCCAGCCGGTCCAAGTGCAATTGCCGTCTCGACCATCCTCCTTGCAGCTTTGGTCCTAGGGCCTAGGTCGTTCTTGTCCTTGGCTGGGCCCAAGCGCATGCTGGTGGCAGCCGGCGGCCTCGCAAACTCCGGTCAGGCCCGGCCGCCGAACCCAGTATCACCCCCCAAAGGCTGCCGGGCCGCCGCCATGCGGCGAATTCTTCCGCGCTCGCGCACGCCAACTGCGGCGCGGTGTAATCTGCGGTACCGCTCGGACGCTTTCGAATTCCGTTGCTTCATCGTCTCGCAGACCGAACGCCATATCGAAGTCGAATTTGGCTGCACCTGGGCGCAATGGCATATCTTCGCCGCCATGCTCGTTTTTATTCGTGAAACTTCGCAAATATATCGAATAACGGCGGGTGCTCTTGCACTAAAGACCAATAAGCCACGCTTTTCGGCAATTCCAGACGCGCTACATTGTATTGTGCGTCGGAGATAGGCAGTTCTTCGAATGAAGAGCAGGAGCTGTATATGGTAACAAGCGAGCCAGACAGTGTCCGCGTAAAAACCGTCAATGGCCAATGGATCGTGCGCGTCGTCGACGGCGGCAGGCTGACGCAGCAAGTATTCGACATTCACGCGCAGGCCGAGACCTTCGCCGAGGAGGAGCGGTTGCGACTGGGGCTGCCGGGCGAGCCGCCGGCCGAAGAGCCGGTCGGACCGCTCCCACACGGGCGGGCTCGCTGACGGCGAGGGGTAGCCGGACCACGCCAATCGCCGAGGTCGGAACAGACCTATCCCTGGTGCTCGGCTCTGAGCTTCTCTTTCATCCGTTCAAGCGCCGGCTGACCGCCGGCCGCCAGATCGTTGGCGACCCGGGCCAGCGTATCGTCGGCCTTGCGGTATTTGCTGCCCCAGGCGCCGAGCGTTGCCAGTACCGGCAAAAGGTCGATGCCGGCCTCGGTCAGCCGGTAGATCGCCTTCAGCCCGTGGCTCGGGTCGTCGCTGCGGGTGAGAATGCCTTCGTCGACCAGCGTCTGCAGCCGCTCGGCCAGCGTGCGCGACGAGATGCCTTCGTCGGATTGCAGGAATTCGCGAAAATGCTTTTTCCCGGCGAAGGCCAGGTCGCGAATGATGAGCAGCGTCCAGCGGTCGCCGAGCAGTTCGAGCGAGAGACTGATCGGGCAGCCGGATCGTTCCTTGGTCGACATCAGTATGGTTCCATTTTTAAATCACTTTACTATTGACATCGTTCTTGCTTTGCGTCAAATGGTTCCAGAAGTAAATCATTTGATGAGAGGAGATCGATATGAACCGGCAAGTCAAGCGTACCATGGTGGTCGTCGGCGCAACCAGCGAAGTGGGCGCCGAGGTCTCGGCCAGACTGACCGGGGCAGGGCATGAGGTGCGCGGCATCGCCCGTAGCCTCGGCGTCGCACTCGACGATCAGGCGGCGCTCGACGCCGCCTTCTCGGGTGCCGACAGCGCTTACGTGATGATCCCCTTCGATGTCACCGCGCCCGATCTGCATCGTTTTGAGGACGAGGTCGGCGCACGGCTGGCATCCTCCATCGCCAAGGCGGGCCTGCGCCGGATCGTGCTGCTCAGCGGCCTCAATGCCCATCTCAGAATGGGTACCTCGCTTGGCGCCGCGCTGATGGAAAAGCGGCTTGCCGCGCTGGGCCTGGAGGAACTCGTCTATCTGCGCGCCTCCTTCTTCATGGAGAATTTCATCAAGGGCATGGGCTTTGTTGAGCAGGCGGCGTCCGGCGTCTTCGCTTCGCCCTTCCGCGGCGACCTGCCTATGCCGCTGATTGCCGCCAAGGACGTTGGCGAACGCGCCGCCGAGCTATTGAGCGCCGAACATTTCCCTGCCCGGCGCGTTGTCGAATTGCACGGCGGCGGCTCCTACACGCTCGAACGGGCCACCACGATCCTGGGCAGGGCGATCGGCAAGGATGTCGCCTACCATGAAGCGCCGTTCGCCGATGCGCGGGCCGGTATGGTCGCCAATGGCATATCGGCGAGTTTTGCCGATGCGCTGGGCGAGACGGCGGCAAGCTTCAACAGAGGCGAGCGCTGGGCGCTGGAAGCACCCTCAGCCGAAAATGCCACCCCGACCGGCTTCGAAGCCTGGGCGCAGGCTTTCGCCCGTTCGCCCGCCGCACAGGCAGCAATTCCTGACAAGGGAGACCGGACATGAAAAAGCTCATCCTGCAGATGCAGATGTCGGTCGACGGTTTTGTCGGCGCCGACGAGGACCGTCGCTGGCAACTCTGGGAGTGGGGCGACGACAGCGCATGGGACGAAGAGCTTAAACGGGACTTCAACGCCGTTTTCACGACCATCGACACCATCCTCTTGAGCCGCAAGATGGCTGAGGAGGGCTATCTGACCCATTGGGGCAACGCGGCGAGGAAATATCCGAAGGACCGCTTCTTTGCCTTCGCCCAGCGCATCATCGAGGCCGAAAAGGTGGTGGCGAGCGATAAGCTCGGGGCCTCGCGTTGGGAACGAACGCGCATCGTGAGCGGCGACCTGCCGCGTGAGGTCAACGCGCTGAAGCAAGGCGAGGACGGCGACATCGCCGTGTTCGGCGGCGCCGGCTTCGCCTCGGCGCTGATCGCCGCCGGCCTTGTCGACGAGTTCCAGCTCTTCATCAATCCGGCCGTTCTGGGCAGTGGCCGCCGCATCTTCGACAAGAGCGGTTTTGGCAGGCTGAAGCTCCTCGGCTCGAAGCCCTATGCCTGCGGCATGGTCGTGAGTCGCTACGCGCCGGTGCAATGAGAGGCAGCAACCAAGGGCGCGCCGCCTTGAATCAATCCGGCAGCGCGCCTTCTTAACTGTCTGCCTGGGTTTGCCTTTCCCGGATCGGCAGGCAACCGTCTCCGCTGACCAGCCGCAGGTGTACGGCCGGTCGGCTGAGCCGCGGCCAGGCTGCGTGGTCGTTGCCCACGGCGGCGAACCAACGGGCTTCGCGCGATGTCAGGCCGATAAGCACCCGGCCGGCATATTCGGCCGGCGCGCCGTTGCCCGCGTCGAACACCGCCCAGCTGCTCCCCGGCGGCTCCTGCACCGCGACGAACCTCATAGGAGACTCCATCTGTGAACAGACGGGCAATATAGCAGGCGCGACTTGGCGTTCCTATGACGTGGCTCACATTGGCACACATTTACGGTGGATAGCAGTCCGCTCCAACCGGAAGCGGGTCACTTGCTTCTGACGATTTGCCTTGGCGGCTTGTTCTGCTGCCCGGCCTGGTCGGCGTCGGTCAGCGTGCCGAGGAAGGCGACGATGTCGTCGATCTCGGCGTCGGTCAGCGCCGGCTTGTCGCCGGGCTTTTTGCCGTTGAAGGGCGGGTCCGCGTTGAGGTTTCCCCAGTAAGCCTTTGGCAGATCGTCGAATTTGTCGACCGTGCCGTTCGTCTTCTTCGGATACCAGCGCCCGGGATCCGTATCGCGGCTGGCATAGAAGGCGACCGCGTCGCGCAGCGTGTGAAAATAGCCGTTGTGGAAGAAGCTTTTCCGCAAGGCAACGTTGCGCAGCGTCGGCGTCTTGAACAGGCCGCAATATTCGGCGCGGTCCTTGAGATCGGCGCGCAGCGGACCGCACAGGCCGAGGTCGACATAATTGGGATCGGCGTTGGCCGCAATCGCCGGGTTGCGCGGCACGGCGATCGCGATCAGGCCGTAATCGGTGAATTGCGGCGGCTCGCCGTCATTGGCGGGTTCGCTGAGATGGCAGCTCGCGCAATTGCCCTTCGCAGCGTCCTCGAACAGCATCCGGCCGCGCAATTCCTGCGCGGAAAGCTGCGCCTTGCCGGCGAGGAAGGCGTCGTAGCGGCTGGAATAGGGATAAAAATCGGCGCTGCTCTGCTCGAAAGTGCCGAGCGCTTCCACAGCGGCGTCGAAGGCGTCTTGCGGATGGTCGAAGACATCGGCGCCGAAGGCCGCCTTGAAGGCGCCGGCATAAGGCGCGTTGCGCAGGCTGGCGACCAGCTGGGCCGCGTCCTTGTTGCCCATTTCGAAGGGCGACAGCAGCGGGATGCTTGCCTGGTCCTTGCCGTGGTCGGCGCGGCCGTCCCAGGTCAGGCCGCCGGTCGGGCCATTGTCGACGCTTTCGTCGCCTTCGTCCTCGGAGTCGTAGAAATGCTCGGTGAAGGCGGGCGCCGCCTGCAGGTAGCGCAGCGACGGCACGGCGCGAACGCCGGGCTGGTCAAGGTTGGCTCCGCCCATTTCGACCGGCGCCGCCGAGGCCGGCCCGAAGGCATGGTTGGGATCGTGGCAGGATGAGCAGGCCTGCTTGCCCGAGGCCGAGAGCGAAGGGTCGAAGAACATTTGCCTGCCGAGCGCCGTCAGCGCCTCGGCGCGGGCGAAGGCTTCCTGGCGCGTCATCGGGCCGGGATGGACACTGGATCGCTCCTCGGTGTTGGCGGGCGCGGTGGAGGCGACGATCGTGGCCGCTGCAATGGCGATTGCGTGATTTTTCCGACGTCCCATCGTCTTCGGCGACATCCCTGATTTCTTCGCCCGGTTTCTTTGGCGGCGTAAGGATCGAGTGCAACGGATTGATGACCGGTCTTCCCGCTCACGAAACCGTGTTCGGCCGGGGCGGAACTGTCACAAAGGTGACAAGGCGTCGAAGTAGCTGGGCATTGATGCAGTTGCGTTCCTGCATTGCCGTCCTCCAGCCATCCCCAAGCCACGAGGCATTTCCCAATGATCCGGTCCTTTCTCTCCCTTTGCCTCGCCTCCACGGCGCTGGCATCGCTCTCTGCCGCTGCCCAAGCGGCGCCTCCCGGTTACGACAAGATCGACACCGTCGTCGTCATCTACGCCGAGAACCGCAGCTTCGATAACCTTTATGGCGGCTTCCCCGGCGCCAACGGCCTGGCCAACGTTTCGCCCGACCAGGCGCGCCAGCTCGATCGCGACGGCAAGCCGCTTTCCGAACTGCCGCCGGCCTGGGGCGGACTGACCGGCAAGGGCGTCACGCCCGCGGTGACCGAAGCGCAGACCGCGCATCTGCCCAATGCCGTCTTCGCCATCGACGATCCCAAGGGCTTCAACGAAAACACCGGCGTCGTCACCCATGATCTCTGGCACCGCTTCTACCAGGAGCAGATGCAGATCGACGGCGGCCGGAACGACAAGTTCGTCGCCTGGGCTGATTCCGGCTCGTTGGTGATGGGTCATTATGACGGCTCCATCCTGCCGATGTGGAATATCGCCAAAAAATACGTGCTGGCGGACAATTTCTTCCAGGGCGCCTTTGGCGGCTCCTTCCTCAACCACTTCATGCTCGCCTGCGCCTGCGCGCCCTTCTATCCGAATGCCGACACCAGCCCGGCAAAGGGCCAGATCGCCGTCGTCGAGCCGGACGGCGTGACGCTGAAAGCAGCCGACAATGCGCCGCCCTCGGCCTTGGGCGGCGTGCCGAAATTCGTCAATGACGGCGCCATCACGCCCGACTTCTACGCCGTCAACACCATGCAGCCGCCATACCAGCCGAGCAACAACAAGCCGGCCGAAGGCGGTGACAAGGCGCTCGCCGATCCCGCGCAGCCGAACACGCTGCCGCCGCAGCACGAGATCACCATCGGCGATCTCCTGACGCTCAAGGGCATTTCCTGGGCTTGGTATGCGGGGGCCTGGCAGGCGGCGCTCGACGGCAAGAACGCCACCCCGGTGCCGAACTTCCAGTTTCACCACCAGCCCTTCAACTATTTCGCCGCTTATGCGCCGGGCACGGCCGCGCGGACCGAGCACATCAAGGATGGCGGGCTCGGCGGCACCGAGTTCATCAAGGCGATCGACGACGGCAAGCTGCCGGCGGTCTCTTTCTACAAGCCGCAGGGCAACCTCAACGAACATGCCGGCTATGCCGACGTGACCTCCGGCGACCAGCACCTGGCCGACCTCGTCGCGCATCTGGAGAAGAGCCCGCAATGGGCCCATATGCTGGTCGTCGTCACCTATGACGAGAATGGCGGCTTCTGGGATCACGTCGCGCCGCCCAAGGCCGATCGCTGGGGCCCGGGCAACCGCATCCCGGCTTTCATCATCTCGCCCTATGCGAAGATGGGGATGGTCGATCACACGCAGTACGACACGACCTCGATCCTGCGTTTCATCACCGCCCGCTACGACCTGCCGGTTTTGCCTGGCATCGTCGCCCGCGACAAGGCGCTGCGCAACCACGACCAGCCGCCGATGGGCGATCTGACGGCGGCGCTCGATCTGACGAAGTAGCCTCTCAGAACCCGGGTTCCTCGCCCCGCCCAAAGGCGGGGAGAGGTGGCCGCGCAGCGGACGGAGAGGGGGCTTCGCAGGGCGCTTAGGCTAATCACCTGGCGTCGCGCCGCCCCTCATCCGCCCTTCGGGCACCTTCTCCCCCGGGAACGGTGAGAAGGAAAAGGCGCGACGCCCGCGACAATGCCCTTTCTCCCCGTCACTATACGGGGAGAAATGTCTGGCAGGACAATGAGGGGCAGCGCCGTGCCTTAGCGATTGCCGAGATGAATCTCCGTCCGCTATCAATGACCTCGCAATCGGAGGCCATGCGATGGCGGACCTTAAAATCAGAACCCGAAACGTCGGTGCTCTAGCCACCTTGCCGCCGGGCGGCCTGCCCACCATAACCACTCCGACCGGCGGCGCCATGGATGTGGTCACGCAGGTCAGCGCGCCCGGCTTCAGCCCGCTTGACCTGCTCCATGCTTCTTTAGCCGCCTGCATGGTGCTCAGCGCCCGCATCGCCGCCACCCGCCTCGGCGTCGCCGACCGGCTGGGCGAGGTGAGGGCGGATGTGAGCGGCGAGAAGGCGAAGGACGAGCCGTCGCGGGTCGAGACGTTCACCGTCAGACTGGAGATCGCCGGCGACCTTGATGACGCGACGAAAGCGCGAATCCTGGCGGACGCCGAGGACATCTGCACCGTCTCCAACACGCTGCGCGGCGCGCCGGCGCTTCGTTCCACGCTGGGGTGAGCGCAATGGCGCATCTTTCGCCGATCGACCACGCGACCGCCTCGGACGACATCCGCGCCGAGCACGACCGCGAGCTCGCGCTGCGCGGCCGCATGACCAACATGAAACGCATCCTGCTTCACTCGCCGGTCGCCCACCGCATCTACGCCGAATGGTTCACGCTGCGCGACCTTCTCAAGCCGACACTCGACGACCGCGCCATCTGGCTGTTGTCGAAAGCGATAGCCGAGACGATGCGCGCCGAGATTCCCGTGACCTTCTTTCGCCGCGCACTAATCGAGAACGGGCTCGACCCCGAAGCGATCGAACCGACCGCCGACGAGACGCTGCTGATTTCCTTCGGCACGGCAATCGCCGCCGATGCCAATGCCGTCCCGGACGACACCTGGGCCGCGCTCAAGGCGCGCTACGACGAGACGCTGCTGGTCAACCTCACCGCCTTCGCCGGCATCATGGTGGCGACCTGCGTGTTCACCAATGCGGTGAAGGTGGATTTCGATCCGGAGCTGGAGATGTATCGCAGACCTTCTCCCTCTCCCCTTGTGGGAGAAGGTGGATCGGCGCGTTAGCGCCGAGACGGATGAGGGGT